>WVZO01000105.1:11272-12493 GCA_011772425.1 Candidatus Aminicenantota bacterium | reverse complement strand
GGGCTTGTTTTAAAGAAAGAATGTTTTCTGTTTCGATGGCATTCTTTATGGTACCGGCGGCATACAGGAACGTCTCCCTGTCGTGATTCGCTAGAAAATCGGCAACAGCTTGTTCCTCTTCCATTGAAAGTAGATTTTCCAGCAGTTGGAAGATCGGTTCATCGCATCTGATTATTTTATTGGTGCCGGTATCGTAAAGGTAACCGCTTTGATCGGTCCTGAATAGTTTGGCAAGCGGCTTTGGACCACTCAATAGCCTATTGAAAAAGGTTTGAAATTTTTTTATCTCTTTATCACTGTTTTCTGCGGCCTGTATTCCCATTGTTTTACTATTCAGCCCTTCCGCCATTGCTCTTTTTTTCCTGCTATTACAGTAAAATTTTTTGGAAATCAAAGATAACATAAAACATAAACTTTGTCAAATAAAAAAGTAAAAAAGCAGCAATTCTAATTTTAGCCGCGAAGGCACGAAGTCAGTTGGCAATTGGCAGTTGGCGGTTGGCAAGAGGGAGCCATGAAGGGACGCGAAGAAAAAATAAAAAAATCTGTGTAATCTGTGTAATCTGTGGTTTCCCCTTTTTCAAATTAATCTTTTGTGCCTTCGTGCCTTTATGGCTAAATTTTCACCCGCCTACCTGGCAGCCTGGCTTAATTTATCCAGCATGGGTTTCCAGGTCTTTTGAAAACCGTTAAATACCTGCTGGAAGTAATTCGGGTGGTTTTTAAAGTAGGTGATTAACAATTTTAAATCCCCGGGGTCTAAATCTTGCATGCTGCCCGGGGACTTACATTTGACCATTCTCTTAACCCCGCCGTGCTCATGGATCACCCCTGTATAATATTTGCTGTTATGCTTTTCAAAAACTAAATCAAATTTTCTTCCTTCTAACCCGGGCAATGTCAAACCACGACGCATTACCGGGAGACCCTTTTTTGCTCCATGATTGACAATAAAATCAATAATCTCCTGGGGAACGACAGGGTACAACCCGGATGAATCCCAACCATAAACCTTAGAGCAGCCGGGGAGAGATGGTATCCATAGTTTTTTACCCACCCGTGTTAATGCAAACATATGCCCTTTTATTTTTTGTGATGCTCCGGGCTTTTTCATACCGGGTATATCATGTATCATGCATTCAATTTCCCTGTAATCACCTATCCAGGTGCTTAAATTAAATTTTAATTCGTTGACTTTATAATGCAGCGATTTTTGAAACT
>WVZO01000105.1:0-11195 GCA_011772425.1 Candidatus Aminicenantota bacterium | reverse complement strand
GTTTGAATCTTACCTCTCCCACCTGGGCAAAGAAATCAGAAAGCATCCGGTACTTTAACGCCGGCGATTCTTTCATCTCTTCCAACATCTCCTTGATCTCATCGGTGTCTTTTCCAAAATCCAGGAGGTAAAGCGCTTTCTCTTTTTCAGGGATAAACATGGAACCTTCACCGGTGAGCAGCCAGTCCACGGAAACGTTAAATTTTTTTCTCAATGCTGCCAGGATAGTAAAACCGGGTAAGATCAACCCGTTTTCAACCTGTGACAGGTTGCTTCTACTGCAGCCCAATTGGTTTGCCAACTGCTCTTGCTTCAGATCAAGGGCTGTCCTTATATCCTGGATCCTTTTACCTATGTCCTTTTTGGGTTTATCATTGTTATTGCTCATCATATTATCTCAAAAAAAAAATTTTTTTTGTTGACTTTTTGGCAAATATGTTTTAAAATATAACTTAAAGAAAGTGAGGAAAACATCATGCTTCATTTTATATTTGCTGGAAGTCATATTATATTGCAAATTAAAGGAAAAGTCAATAGGTTAGCAAAAGAAACCAACAAACAAAAATCCAATAAATATCAAGAATCAGGAGGTTTCATAAAAAAAAGGAGGGCAAGGGAAATGAAGAAGAAATTTTGGGTTACTCTCGAATACGAAGCAGAAATCAATGAAAATGTCCGGGTTCCGGATTCAGAAGAGATCAGGCCGGAAAACCTGGAAAAAATTCAGCAGATTATTGATGCGCTGCAATCCCATCAAGATTATCTTAATGATTATTACAAAATAAAGATGTCTATAGCCATCAGAAATGGTCATGTGTACTTTGACCAATTTGGTCAATTCATTCAAGAAAAAAATGAAGAAGAAATCTGGTCTTCATTAGCGCAGCATCTTCAGACGGAAACCGCATCATATTTATTGTGTCTAACCGGTAACGCTAATTATGACAAAAATGAAGCAAATGAAATTGAAAGAGAGCGTAGTTTTTTCATAGACCAGATTGGACCTTTAATTGGCGTGAATGCCTGGTTCAAAGAGATTGGAGTAGATATTAAGAATAATGAACCTTGGGAAAATGAAGGCATAATGGCAGGTGTATTGGTTATCGGTCAACTGTTACCCAACGGGGAAATAGTACCGCTACAGGGCCTGAGACTTCAACCTTGCGGTTTTATCCAGGAGAAATAAGAAATAATAAAAGGAGGTTCGAATGTACAAAGAAGGGGACAAAGCACTTGTGATGGTAAAAGATAAAGACCTTTTAAACAAGATGAAAAAGTATTTGCTTAAGCGGTACTACCTGGTGGTGGAATCGGCAAAAGATATCTTTGAAGTCTATAAAAAATTTGAAAACGAAGACATGTCCTATGAATTGGTGATTATCGACGATACGGCAGCCGGCCTTCCCACGTCGGCCCATGCCTTCAAAACCCTGAAGGAAAAGTCTGAAACTATAGTACTGCATCTATCTACCCTGTTGGAGTTGGTGGACTCCAATTACAGCAGCCAATTAAGACAATTAAAAAAATACCCGGATGAGATTATGGAGGAAAAGGAAAACGAATTTGTGGGGAAGATATTGAAGGTTTACCGTCCTATCTTTTATTCCCCTTCGTTAGCGGACGTATATAAAGACTATTGCAAAACCCTGGTTGAAATAATCGATGTAGATAATTCCACCTGCGTGATGTTACGGCTGGATGAAAAGCCACTGAGAAGGGGAACAGTAATGGCCCAATACCCTGATATAGACCAGGAACCGTATGAAATCTCATTAGAAGGCAGCCAACAACTGAAAACCATGGTGGAGTATTTTAAACCCATTCACATCCCTGATTTAAATAAAGATGAGGCATTTAGAAGTGAATTATTGGAAAAATTCTCTTTTCCCTATGGTTCCGTGTTGATGGTGCCGATTGAAATGAATGGCATATGTCTTGGTTTTTTCAGTATGTTCACCCAAAAGACCAGGCGGTTGTATCGACTGGATGACATCGCTCTCAGCGTCTATACTGCCCAGGTAGCCGCCGGGGCTATTGTTCACAAATTTTTAACAGAGCATTTGCATGTCGATATGGACAGCAAGTTCAGGGAATACGTTGAAAATCCCAGTATTTTCCCGGGGAGAAGAAATTGATGTGGTTGATGGAAAGTCGTGAAGTGTGCAGTGGTGTCCCAGAACCTTGCAGTGGTGTCCCAGAAACGTGCAGTGGTCTTCCAGAACCTTGCAGTGGTGTTCCAGACACGTGCAGTGGTCTTCCAAGACCTTACAGTAGTGTTTGCACCGTTTGTTTTGTACAAAAAAATCAAATAAAACATAAAAGGAGATTTAACAATGGTTTATCTAAGAACAAGTATTCCAACATTTTTAGCGGACTCCAGGGCGTTGATCTATGGAGTGAAGGCTGATTCCTTTATCAAAGGGAGGATTTTGCCCTATAATGTGGATGAAACCCGTATAACCGAATATGTGGCTATCTATGACGCAGCGGAATTAGCAGAGAGCAAAAAATCAAAAGAGTTCGGTGAACAACTTGAAGCAAGCATAATATTTGAGAGAATATTTAAAGAGGCGGAAGCTTTATTCAGGAAACATAGGGATTTTCTAAAGCTGCTGCTGAAAGATGATATCGATAAGCAGAAAAAGCTTTTCCTGGTAGGTGTACCCAGGGCCAAAAAAATAGCGGACTTGCTAAAACACATGCGAGAAGTATATTTCAGAACGCTGGAGCATGATGAAGTGGTTACCGGTGTGGCACGGTACGGTATAACCAGGGAAGACCTGGAAACAGGGCTTCAAAAAGTAATCGAGGCCATGGATGCGAAAGAAAAGCACAACAGGGAAAAAGGTGACGCAGAAGATGCCACGCTTCTCAGGGATGATGCGTTTGAGAAATTGGACGATGTGGTTGATGAACTGGAAACCATTTTGTACTATGCCCTGGAAGACAGGCCCCAGCTTCTTGAAAAACTTGGAATCCCTGTTCTGTCACCCGGGTATAAAAGAAGAACTAAAAGTCAAGAAGAACAGAACCCAGAACCCGAAACCCCTGGAGAGGGAACTTAATAATTAGGTTCATTAAGAAAAAACAAGTGCGTGAAACTGGCCTGCCCCCTTTTTGTAAATAGCTCTCTACCATTTTTGAAATTGTTTTTAGCTGACTTACTGACTTCCTGTCCTCTGACCTTCTATCTTAATTGCCCGAAGGGCACCTTTTTGAATTTATTAAATCTTGCCAAAGAATTTCGTCCATGTTAAAATAACCCTGTGAAAAAAGGAGTCACTTTTCTGTAAAATTTTACCAGGTTAGGAGGGCAGCATGTTTGACGACAGCAATCTCAGAAACAGACACAAAAAAGCTGTGATCACAGCCGCAGCCATTATGATTACCCCATTGATATACGTTGTGGTAGCGGAACTTTTTTTAATAAACATCGAGTTTGGCGATATGGTATTTCCTCTCTACAGGAAGTTGAGGTATTTCCTGTGGGCTGCTGCGGCAATTGACGTCATCGTCATGTCGATTGTAAAAAACCTTATTATTTCAGGCGAAATAAAAATCAATACCAGTAAAGCCCAATTTCATGGAAAGATTGACGATCAAAGCAAAAGGGATCCTGAAAATGAATTCATTCAACGATTATATAGAGCACTGGTAATCTCCTTTGCATGTTGGGAAGCCATTGCCATGATCGGTTTCCTACTGTTTCTTTTAGGAAAGGATAGAACGGAGTTTTATGCGTTTATCGGGATTTCCTTGTTCCTGATGCTGGTTCATTTTCCCAAATATGACGATTGGGAAGGCAGACTGAAAGATTTTTTGAGTGAGTAGTGAATATAAAACTAAATTCACAATTGTATAATTATTACTCATTTCAGGACCAATTTATTCCCATCATTCCATTATGCCATTATTCCATTATGCCAACATTCCATTATATCATTATTTCTATTACTACTTCACGTCTTCAATATGTGGCATGAAAGTTGCATAGGGTGTTTCATGGAAACTAAAAAGAGAAACGAAAAGCGAGTTAGAAAAAATCTTTTAGTCTATACGGATGACGGTCGTTTTGACTTGCTGGGGGTAAGTTCCAATATTTCTAAAAGCGGTTTATTTATTGAATCTCCTTATTCTATTTCTTCGGATAGTGAGGTGTTGTTGGCAGTGGTTGTCGATGACGAACTTTATAGATTAAAAGGTGAGGTCAGGTGGGTTAAGCGCCCGGGAGACGAACATCCTGCGCATACTCCGGCGGGGATGGGCATTCACATCACCGAAGCGCCTGCAGAATATTTAAATTATGTGGAATATGCCAGGTATGAGACAAATTCCGGGGGCAGCGGTCTAAACGGCTCAACCGACTCATCATAAAGTTAAGGTCCAGCCCAGGGCAGCTCCAGCACCAGCCACAAGCTCCAGCTAAAAGCTGATGCTGGGGTTTGAAGCTGGCGCTGGTGCTAACTTCATCCGCAGTGGATGAATTGATTCACCAGTTCCTTCAAGGCGTCGGCATTACCAAAGAGTTTCTCACTCAAGTCTTTGTCGTTATGGGCTTTTAAATCGCTTGCCAGTTTATCGATCATTGGTGGGGGGAATATGCCGTGTTTTTCGTAAATTTCCCGGTCTTTAAGGAGCATTTCTGCGGCTTCGTAACAGGAGGCAGGGAGTCGTTTCAGACCCTGGCATTTGCTGGCGTCTGTAGTGACATAGAGGTCCCGGGCAATTTTAAGGGAATCCGGGCTCTCCAGTCCATGTAATGCGGCCACCGTCATGCCGGCCATTAACTGGTGAATATTGGCACTCCCGTCTGGACTCCGCAATTCCACAGTCTGGGTGTCCATGTGTTCTGTAACCTCATCCGGTTCATTGGGGTTGGCATCTTTAATCATGTTATCCACTCCCAGCCATCCCAGGGGAACCCGTACCAGGACCGATCGATTTCGGTCTCCCCAACAGATACATGTTGGCGCTTCCTGGTGGGGCACCAGCCTGACGAAAGAAGTGGGAACCGTATTGGCAAAGGCAGTCAGAGATGGTGCCATTTGCAGGTAACCGGCAATTAGTTTTTTCGCCGTATCACTGAGGCCATTTTTGTCTACCATCATATTTTTTCCATCTTTGACCAACCGGGAATGAATATGCATACCGCTGCCAGCATGGCCGACAATAATTTTGGGAGCATAACTAACTTCCAGGTTGTATTTATACGCCACCTCCCTGATGACCCACTTGGCCAGGACCAATTGGTCTGCCGCATCTTTAACAGGGGCGGGAAGGAACTCGATTTCATGCTGCACCATTTCGATATCATCATGGATAATATTCCCCACTTCTGCGTGACCGTATTTGACCTGACCGCCTATTTCACTGATGAGCTGCATGGCTTCCCTGCGAATGGCTCCCCACTTGGAAAACGGATGGGACTCATGGTATCCTTTCTGCTCAATGATGGGGTAAATGGCATCAACCTCGGATAAGAGATAATATTCCAGTTCCCCCAGGGCTTCAAGGGTAAAACCGGTCCTCTTTTTTAGAATGTTGTGGGCCTTTTTAACGATGTTTTCAGGGGAACTCTCCAAAGGCCTGCCTTCCCTGGTGTAGTAAGAACATAATAAATCCAGTGTGGGGACATCTGTGAAGGGGTTAACAAAAGCGGTTTTATAACGGGGGAACACGTAAAAATCACTGGAGGCAGCATCGATATATGAAAATAAATTGGAGCCGTCCACCCGCTCTCCGGTAGATAGGATGTGGTCCAGGTGAGCCATACTGTTAATAACAAAGTTTAAGGTCTTTAATCGTCCGTCTCCTCCAGTGTAGCGGAAGTTAAGCATCTTGATGTTATTTTTCTCAATAAACGTAATAATATCCTGTTTGGTAAAATCTTCAGGCGGTTTGTTTAGAAATTGCACCAATTTATTAGGATTTAACTTAACCTGATCGTCCATTTTATATTCTCCTTTTCCTGGAAATACTAATCATATAAAAAATTTGTCCAAAAAACAAGAGGAAGATTACATTTTTGTGGTTTACAAAACGTGATATTTTTGGTAAGATATTCTACCATTAAGTTTAAATATTTATTAGGAGGAAATTGTGAGTGTCACTAGAGAAGATAAGCAGAAGCTGATTGGACGATTTCAGCGGGATCACAAAGATACGGGTTCACCTGAAGTGCAAATTTCACTTTTAACCAAACGAATCCAGAATTTAACCGGGCATTTTAAAGTTCATAAAAAAGACAATCATTCAAGACGTGGATTATTAGGAATGGTCTCAAAAAGAAGAAAATTATTGGATTATCTAAAACGTAAAGATTATCAAAAGTACTTGAAAACAATCCAGGAACTGGACCTGAGAAAATAAATTCCTGTTGTGACGTTTTTAATTATTCCTGGGGGAGACCTTGTAGAGTGTCAAAAAGTATGATATGATAACGAGACGTGGATGTACAATTATGAAAATGTGTGAACGCTGCACATATGTGTGTATATGGGCGAATACATATGTGTATACTAAATATTTAAGGAGAATACGATGAAGAAAAAGGTTGAAATAGAAATGGACGGACATGTCCTTTCCATCGAAACCCACAGGTGGGCGAAACAGTCCAATGGTTCGGCAGTAATAACATACAAAGATAATATTTTGCTTGTGACTGCCAACATGAAAGATGAGATCAAAGAGGGGCAGGATTTTCTTCCCTTGATGGTGGATTTCAGGGAGAATAACTATGCTGCCGGGAAAATTCCCGGGGGGTTTTTTAAGCGAGAAGGAAAACCTTCTGAGCGGGAAGTATTGTTATCCCGGTTGATCGACCGCCCCATTCGGCCGATGTTTCCTGAAGGTTTTTTTAATGAAACCCAGGTGATCGCCATGTTATTGTCGGCGGATTTTAGTTTGGATTATGATTCCCTGGGAATCATTGGGGCGTCGGCGTCACTGTTGTCCTCTACTATCCCCTTTACCCCCCCCATCGGGGCGGTTAAAATCGGACACCGCAGTGACAATGGCGATTTTGTTATTAATCCCGGGGCGGACCTGATGAATGAAATGGATATGGTGGTCCAGGTGGCGGGAACAGAACGCGATATTGTGATGCTGGAAGCAGTGGGCGCTGAATTCACAGAAGATACCTTTAAAAAAGCTCTCATTATCGCCGGTGAGTGGATCAGCAAAATTTGTGAGGCACAAAAAGAACTGATAAACCCCGATAAAATCCCGGTTGAAATAAACCCTGAGATCGATGAAATTTATAATTCCCTCAGGGAAAAATATTACGACACCTTGAAACAAGCCATTTTCACCCAGGGAAGTAAATTGGAACGAGATAACAAAGTCAAAGCCGTCTACGATGAAGTTCTTGAACCCATAACCGAGGAAGAAGATGAAGAGAAAATTCTAAAATACAAGAATGCGTTTCATAAATTGGAATATGAAATATTCCGCCAGGCCATGCTCCAGGAGAGAAGACGAACGGATGACCGGGCCTTTGATGAGATACGGGAAATTACCATCGAGTTAGGAGTTCTTCCCCGGGTTCATGGGTCTGCGGTGTTTACCCGGGGTGAAACCCAGGCACTGGCTACGATTACACTGGGTTCCGAGGATGATGCCCAGCGTCTGGATGATCTCTCTGGCAACGGGGAATTAAAGAAGTTCATGCTTCATTATAATTTTCCACCCTTTTCAGTGGGCGAGGTCAGTTTCTTAAGAGGCGCAGGAAGACGGGAAATCGGTCATGGGAACCTGGCAGAAAAGTCCCTGAATCAGGTGTTACCCGATGAAGAGGAATTTCCCTATACCATTCGCCTGGTGTCGGATATCCTGGAATCCAACGGCTCCTCTTCCATGGCAACGGTTTGCGGCGGCACATTGGCATTGCTGGATGCCGGAGTTCCCATTAAAGCGCCTATCGCTGGAATTGCCATGGGGTTAGTTAAAGAAGGGGATGAATACATCGTGTTAACCGATATTGCCGGTTATGAAGACCATTTTGGGGACATGGATTTTAAAATTACCGGTACTCAGAAGGGAATCACTGCGGTTCAACTGGATATCAAAATCGACGGTCTCAGCGATGAAATTATCAATGATGCCTTAGAGGGCGCTAGAAAAGCCCGCCTATTTTTATTGGAAAAAATGAGAGAGGCAATCCCGGCCCCTGCCAAAACATTATCCGAATATGCCCCTGTCATTTTCCATATGAATATCAATACAGATAAAATAAAGGACCTCATCGGTCCCAGCGGGAAAACCATTAAAGGCCTGGTGGCGGAATTCAATGTAAAAATCAATACCGAGGATGATGGCAAAGTGACCATTTCTGCGCCCAATAAAGAAATAGGAGATCAAGTCATTGAAAAGATCAATGAATTGACTCAGAGTGCGGAAGTGGGTAAAATTTACAAAGGTAAAATTACCAGGGTAGAAGACTACGGTGTCTTTGTAGAAATTTTTAAAGGTTCCGTAGGCCTGGTTCATATCTCGGAATTGTCTCATCGCCGCATCGCAAATATCAGGGACCTGAACTTAAGGATTGGACAGGAAATGAAAACCAAAGTTATCGGTATCGATAAAGATGGCCGCATTAAATTAAGTAAACGGGCTGCCGAATATTACAGGTAAGATGAAAAGTAAAACCAAAGGATTTCATTTGCCAATCCGGGGATTTACGCTAATCGAACTCATTGTTGTCATCGTTATTGTTTCTGTACTGGCTGCGATAGCGATTCCCATGGTGGAAACATCTGTAAGGCGATACCAGGAAATAGAATTGCGAAGGGCCCTGAGAACCATCAGGACCGCCATCGATGAATACAAAAAATTTGTTGAAGAGAACAACGTTGAAATGGATGAGGAGACCTATAATTATCCTCCGAAATTGGAAGACCTGGTGGAAGGTATTGAATACAAGGACAAAAAAGGAGAAGAAAAAATTCAAAAGTTTTTGAGACGGATTCCCCTCGATCCCATGACCAATTCTTACGAATGGGGATTAAGGTCCTACCAGGATGATAGAGACTCCGAGAGCTGGGGTGGTGAGAACGTGTACGATGTATATACCAAGTCCCAGCGTAAAGCCCTGGATGGTGTTACATATTACAAAGAATGGTAACTTATTTCAATAATTCTTTAATTTTTTCTTCCAGGCCTTTTGGGTCACCCGAACCGACTTTGATATCCGTTACAATTCCCTCTTTGTCAATTAAAAACAGGGCCGGAATACCCCGGACGCCATAAGTTTCAAAAACACCGCCGGCATCGGAAATAGCGACAGGATAAGTGATCTTGTACCGCCTGGCAAATTCATGGATCAGACTTATTTCTACTTCTTTCGGGACGTTGTCTTTGTGCCGGGTATCATCGCTGTAGCTTCCGTAAATTTTGCTGATCCCAATCACCACTAACCCTTCATCTTTATACTGGTTGTAGTTCTTTAATAACAGGGGGATCATCCTGCGGCTGGGTTCAGACCATGGCGCCCAAAAAACGATCACAACCGCTTTTCCCTTAAGGTCTTCTAAATTTAAAGGTTCGCAGTTGATCCAGGTCTCAGCAGGTAACTCAGGAGCCGGAGCACCGATCATTTTTATTCGCTTCAAGGCAGTTCTCAGTTGACCCCTACCCTGCTCAGTGGTAAATTCCGCTGCGGCTTTCTCAAGAATTTCAATTCCCTTTTTCAGATTGTCTCTATCTTTTTCAATTTCCGCCAAGTATTTGTAGGTCAGGGCTTTGAAGTTTTCATATTCTTTTGAGTTACCCACAGCGTTGATAAATTTAAGGGAATACTCCTCTTTGGTTTCCATTTTCTTAGATGAAAATGCCAGGTCCAACAATACCCAGAAATAGCTCTTATTTTTTTCGACACTGTCTTCGATTTCCCGAAACAGCGGCAGAGCTTCGTCAATTTTATTCTCCTCCAGGAGCAGCCGCACGTTTTCAAACTTGGCCTGGTTAGCAACCGGTGACTGACGTTGAATCAACTCATCAAATACTCTCACAGCATCCCTCTTTTTTTTCAGGTCTGAAAGTACTTTCCCTTTTAATAGTTCCAATTGATCATCAGGGGCTGCATTTTTTACTTTCTCAAGCAGCATTTCCAGGCTCGTGGTATGCTCTTTTATTAACTTCTTATAGGCATTCCGGGTTTTTATTGTTTTCGCCTTTTCTTCAACGTTTTTGTGTAGTGATTCGTATTCCGCCTGTAAGTATGACGATTGCTCCTCTTCTGCCAACAAAGAGAAATTAAAACGCATTGTCATCGACACAAACACCAATAACGTTGAAATTAAAATCAACCATGGTTTGTTCATTCTAGACCTCAAATCACCTCCCTATCTCGCTCTTCATCCAGCTTGCGGATCACCTCTTTGACTCGCTGCAGCTGCTTCATATCTGCCACCAATACGCCGTTTTGTGTGTTAATAACGACTACATTTTTTAACCCGATAGCAGCCACTGGTTTGTCAGTGGTGGAGAATAACATTGTGTTTTCCGAATCAATCAGGATATTGTTGTTTCTCTCCACCACATTATTGTGATCATCTTTCGTTTTTAGCTGGTAAACCGTAGACCAGGAGCCCAGATCGTTCCAACCAAATTCCGCTTTGAACATCTTAACTTCGGGGAGTTTTTCCATCAAGGCATAATCGATGGATTCCGGTTTGATATCACAGAAAATTTCATAAAATGATAGTTTGTGATGAAAGACTTTTAACAGTTCTGTGTATTGAATGAAGTAGTAGGGTGCATACTCACCTAAGAATTCTTTAAAATACTTTAGCTTGTAGATAAACATCCCGGAGTTCCAGTAATAATTTCCCTCTGCCAGGTATTGTTTAGCCACCCCCATTTCCGGTTTTTCTTTGAACTCAATCACATCGAAAAATTCAGTTACGCCTGTTTCAGAAGAAATCTCCCGGTTGAATTTAACGTACCCATATCCTGTATGGGGGGCATTGGGTTTTATACCGCAGGTGATGATGCATCTATTATCGGCAAAGTTCAGGGCATCCTGCATTTGAGCGGCAAATATGTTGGTTTCCGGGATATAGTGATCCGAAGGAACCACAACCACATTGGCATCCGGATCGATTCGAGACAGGTAAATATTTGACAGTATTAGACTGGGTGCTGTATTCCTGGGTGATGGCTCCGTGATAAAATTCGCCTGACGAAATCCCGGGATA
>WVZO01000023.1 GCA_011772425.1 Candidatus Aminicenantota bacterium | reverse complement strand
GCACCTGCTGATCCATGCGTCCCAGGTATTCGATATCGCCAGTGCCTAAATACCGGCCCAAATCACCGGACCGGTAAAGCCGTTCACCATTTATGTAGGGATTTTCCACGAATTTCTCTTCGGTTAATTCCGGTCGATTCAAATACCCCCAACAGACCCCTTCACCCCCCACACATATCTCGCCAGCCACACCAACAGGCACCATTTGCAAATGACTGTCAACAATATACGTACTTAACGTGGGAATCNNTTGCTGACACCGGAATCAATATCCTCTTCTTTCATCTCTTTGTAAGTCACATGCACCGTGGTTTCAGTTATACCGAACATGTTGACCAACCGGGTTTCCGGATACTTTTCTTTCCATGGTTTCAATTGAAGAGGATTCAATACATCTCCCCCGAAAATGACGTACCTGACTTTCAAGGTTCTTCCTGGCCGCTGCATCTCCAGGTTAGACAAATTATAAAAAGCGGCGGGGGTCTGGTTGAGCACCGTAACTTTCTGGTTAGTCAATACCTCCAGGAATTCCTGGGGGTCCCGGGCAGTCATGCGGGGAATCACCACCAATCTCCCCCCGTACAACAGCGCCCCATACATTTCCCACACGGAGAAATCAAAAGCAAAGGAGTGAAACAATGTCCAGGTATCGCTGTTTGTAAAATCAAACTGGAATTTGTTATTGAATAACAACCGCACCACATTCTTATGAAGGATCATGGAACCTTTGGGCCGACCCGTGGTGCCTGAGGTGTAGATGACGTATGCAAGATTGGAAGGCTCCGCCTTTCCATTCTTGAAATTCGAAGCACGAAATTCGAAATCCGAAACAATTTCAAAATCCAAATGTTCAAAATTCAAAACAATGCTTGTGGTTATCTCGTTTTGGTCATTTGAATTTTGGTCATTGGGATTTGTTTCGAATTTCGATATTCGAATTTCGGATTTTTTCAATAATACTCTGGCATTGCTGTCTTCTAAAATAAAATTAATGCGTTCCTGGGGAAATTCCGGATCAATGGGCAAATAGGCCCCACCGGCTTTTAATATTCCCAATATTCCAATGATCATTTCTACTGACCGGTGCATCATAATTCCTACAATACTGTCCGCCAGGACGCCTTTTTCTTTTAATGCTCGTGCCACTTGATCCGACTTCTGATTCAATTCCCCATATGTCAATTGCACCGCTTCCCCGGCTATTTCCCCCTTATTGGCCGGGGGTGCCACCCCCCCAACTGCCAACTGCCAACTGCCAACTATACTGACGCCGTTAGGCGTCCTGGCTGCCTGTTCTACAAATAATTCATGAATGGTTTTGTCCCTGGGATAATCCGTACAGGTTTGATTAAAATCAAACAGTATCTGCTGTTTCTCCACATTTGCTATGATTTCAATATCCGCTATGGGCGCCTCCAGGTTCTCCGCCATCCCGGTAATAACCCTTTTGAAATAACCAATAAATCGCTGGATGGTTTCTTGTTTAAAGAGGGCAGTGGCGTACTCAAAACTAATTGCCAACTCATCAACACCTTCATATGCCAGGATGGTCAGATCAAATTTGGAAATGGGATTCAAACTCCAATCATCAACCATTTCCCTCTCATCGGGAGATGGCAATGCTTCCTGCTGAAAACGGACGTGCTGCTCCAACATGTTTTGCAGCGTAAACATCACATCAAAGACAGGATTCCTGCTCACATCTCTCTCTACTGATATCTTTTCCACCAGCTCTTCAAAGGGATAATCCTGGTTGTCAAAGGCCTTGAGAATTTTTTCTTTGACTTCCTTTAGAAAACCTTTTATCGGTTTCCCGGACAACGGTTGATTCCTGAGGACAAGAGTGTTGACAAACATGCCGATAATAGGTTCCAGGTCGGCATGCCTGCGGCCAGCCACAGCTGTGCCCATAACAATATCCTCACTCCCGGTCAGTTTGCCTAGCAGCAGGTTCAACGCACCCACCAATACCATGTACGGTGTACCATCAAAGGCAGACGCCAGTCCTTTCAACCGCCGTGTCTCACCACCACTTAACAAGAGCCCAATTCTGCCGCCTTCAAAGCGTTGAACCGCTGGCCGGGGAAAGTCCGTGGGCAAATTCAACTGCGGTATGTCGCCAGCAAACTCCTTTAACCAATATCCTTCTTGCTGCTTTATCGCTTCTTGCTGTATCTCCTCTTGCTGCCAGCGGGAGTAATCTTTGTATTGAATCCGCAGCGGCGACAATTTCTCTCCCCTGTAAAGAGCATTAAAATCTCTTTCCAATAACTGCATGGATACACCATCAGAAACGATATGATGCATATCTGCCATTAACATGTGCATGGCATCGTCTATTTTTATCAATCCCACCCGCAGCAAGGGCGCTTTTGATAAATCGAAAGGTCTAATAAAATTCTTTATTATTTCTTCGTGGTCCTTCGCTCTATACCGCATTGTAAATGCCTTAGCGGCTAAATACTCGATCTCAAATTCCACTTCATCGTGAATGACCTGGACCGGTTCTCCTTCTACGGTATGAAAAGAGGTCCGCAGACTTTCATGACGGTTTATCAATTGACGGAACGTTTGTTCCGATTTTTCCCGGTCCACTTCCCCTGCCAACAGGATCACCTGTGGCATATTATACTCAATGCCTTCAGGCTCTAATTGTTTCAAGATATACATCCGCTTCTGCGCCGATGATAGATCGTAATACCACCGCTTTTCCATGGGTTCAATAGCAACAAACTCACTTTGACAAGCATCCCGGATATATCGAGCCAATCCCCTAATGGTTGAATTATCGAATATTTCTTTCAACGATACCTTGACGTGTAATTTCTTATGAATTCGGGATACCAGGACAGTGGCTTTTAAGGAATCGCCTCCCAGGTCAAAGAAATCGTCATCAATACCCACCTGTTCCAGACCAAAGAATCGCTGCCATATTTGAACCAATTTCTGCTGGGATTCATTTTCCGGGGGGGCGTAAGGAACATGCAACTCCGGCCGCTGATGAAACTGCTGTGTCGAAGGTTCGCTTTCCATTTCCAATGATGTATCTA
>WVZO01000684.1 GCA_011772425.1 Candidatus Aminicenantota bacterium | reverse complement strand
GAATTTGAATTATGTTTTTGGCAGCGAGGAGCGTAAGTTCCGCATGAGAAAAGACAAACCGCCGGATTTCGGTAAAATGCAAGATGATGTGGATGACTTGCTCTGTTTTATGGCAGAGGTCCCCCATGCGCTTTATACGATACTTGGCTATTTTACGGAATATAAACTGATGAACAAAGAGGTCATTCAGCGGCACCGCGCTGAAAAAGCGGAAGAATAAAGTTCCAGGTAAATAATTTATTATGGCTTTGTGCCTGAAGCCCGCAGGTTGGGAGAATACAACCGGAGAATGATGGATAAGATTCAATTATCCTGCAGTCCTTTTATTCGATAATATCCCACATTTCATACATTTTTTTGCCTGTCCACAGCATGGACAAGCCGGAACCAAAAAGGTTCTTAAAAAAATTGGAAAGAATTTTTTCCCCTGAAAACATCCTATATTAAACTGTTTCCAGGATTGTAAAAAAATATTCTGCCAGGAGATGGCAAAATATTGCGACCAGGTAACCCTTTCTCCTCTGGCACCGTTAAAAACTAACCTGTCCCCGTATTCTAATGGGTGTCCCCGTATCTTAAAAATTATCTAAAGCCTCTAAAGCTGCTATACGAACATCTTCATCCTCATCTTTTAGTGCTGATTTTAGAGCGGGTATTGCTGAAGGGTCACCAATTTCCCCTAATGCTTCAGCAGCTGCAATTTGGACATTTTTATCTTCATTCTTGAGCATTTTAATAAGATAAGGCACCGCCGATTCAGCAATAGTACCATACTTTCCAAGAGCTATTGCTGAATTCTCACGTATTACACTATCTTTAAGCGACTCAACGAGGGCTGGTACAATTTTAGTGTTTATTTTTTCCCCTCTATATGCAAATTCTCCTAAAGTATAAGCAGCGACGTTACTTAATTTCTTGTTTTTTTCTTTTAAAGATTTTATAAGTTCGTTAATTGCCGATTCACCTATATCACCCAAAGATTTAATCGCTTCATCTCGAATTGATTTGTTCTTATTTTTCAGTGCATTGATTAAGCCCTGTACATCTTTTGTTAATGCTAATTTTCTTATGTTTGGCTTAAATAAACCCATTGTAAACCTCCACTCACGAATAGGAAAATCGTTTTTTTTTTCATCCATTTTTTTCGTCTAATCATCGAAATTTTTTTAAAAATCCTCCGTATGCTGATATTTTTTTCTTTTCCAGATAGCAAAAACTGGTTTCAATAAGCCAACAAAAACAATAAAAAATAGAACCAATACTCTTTTCATTTGCTTCTTCCACGAACCTTATTCAGCCTTGAATTAAGACTCTTTTCTCTTGATTTTTTTAAATCATATCCTCTTTTTCCATTCATAGTTTAATTTTATCAGAAATGGTGTAGTATTTCAAATGCAGAATGTCGTTAAAATATCACGATAGGCACGTTTTAGTCACGTTTGGGAAGTTTTTGCTAATTCTAAGCCTCGAAAATCGATGGAAACGCTTATTATAACTGCTTTTTCATTTTGACACGATTTCGAGCAGTCTGTTCTCATCAAACAACGGGCACCCGGGCATTTTGATGTTTTGACGTACCGTGCTGGTTTTTTGCAAAAATCATTCCATTTTGGCTCAATTCACTTGATTTCGAGTAAAAATCATTCAATCTTATTTTTCCATAAGACAGCAGGGAGTATGGGTAAGGTATGGCAAGTATGGGGTTATGGGGTCAGTAAGTTATTTCCGGACAGTGCCGGATTCTTGAGGAAGCGAAAAAAGTCAACAGGCAAAAAACATACCGCAACTTTTTTTTCGGTCATCCTGTATATATTATATGATGAAAAAAGGAGGAAAACATGAGAAAAATAATTCTAATTGTGCTTATAATTATTATACTCATGGTTACACTGGTCCATGGAGAAAAAACCGGTGTTTTGAGTGAAATTTTGAGACCGGAGGGTATTGAAGTTTCCGGGGAACGATTGTATGTTGTTGAAGGTGCCACGTTTTTTGTCTACAACTTAAAAAACTTAAACCTTATCAAAAAATTTGGCAAAGCAGGCCAGGGACCGGGAGAACTGAGTACAGCACTTTTAACTCCTAACAGTTTAAGAATTCTTAAGGATAAAATTATGGCTGAAGGTTTTAACAAAATCATATTTTTTTCAAAAGATTTTAAGTTTTTAACGGAAGCCAGAAAGAAAAAGACGCTTATGTATAATGTAATGCCAATAGGCGAGAATTTTGTCGCTCTCCGCATGTCAGGTGGAAATAATAAAATCATTTTTACACTGCTGCTCATGGACCCGGAAATGAAAGTAATAAAAGAGCTCTATAAACAAGAATCCTTTGATAGACAAAAAGAACTCATCCTGCTTCGTGATACCATTCATTTTGATATTTACAACGATAGAATATATGTTGAAGAGAGTGACAAAGGTTTCTTTATCGAGGTCTTTGACAACAGTGGTAATAGATTATTCGAGATTAAGAAGAACTTTGCTGTGCCGAAAGTATCAGAGAGTGACAAAAAAGCAATTTTTAATAATCTAAAAGAAGATAAGCTAATCGGATTTGTTGCCAGAAGTGAGGGCGGCTGGGAAAAATTCAAAAAAGCGGGCACGTTCACCTATCCTGGAACATATCCTCACATCCAAGATTTAATTGTCACTGATGATAAAATATATGTATTAACGTTTGAGAGAAAGGACGATAAAGAAAAATACATTATCATGGATTTAAAGGGCAATATAATACGTACGTTGTATATGCCAATCACCATGAAATCATCCTATACAGCCAGAACATTAGGAAGGGTCAACCGGTTTTACGGGATTACCAATAATAAATTCTACTATCTAAAAGAGAATGAGGATGAGGACGTGTGGGAACTACATGTAACAGAAATGAAATAGCGGGAAATTGGCCTGCGCCTTTTTATCCAATTCTTAGCGGAGGATTTTAATATTAAGGGTAAACCGGGAATACTTCTCTTTGACGGGAAGAGAAATCTTGATGGGGAAGGTTAATTGCCCCGGGTAAGCTTCATAAAAAAGTCTTCCATTTATAAAAACCTGGAAAAGATGAAAGGATTTGATACTCCTCTTCAACGAATCACTCAATTGAATTTCTACGGAGTTATTATCGATTAAATACACGGTTTTCTCCATTGAGTGAGAGCTTAGCTCAATCCAACGGCTGCTGCGGATGAGTTCATATTGGCGACTTTTTTGTTCAGTGATTTTCTCATCCTTTTCATCTTCGGGGCCAATCACATCTTCAATTCGCATCTTTCGCCAATAAATTTCTGTCAGGTTGGAAGCAGTGATTTCAATCTTTTTGAGAACCTCCAGTGCCTGGATTAGTAAATCAGAAGAAATATAGGCATCGGTGAGTAGTAATAAAATATCAGAATAAACCTCCCGGTCCTCGGTTTTAACATAAACGGATTTCCTTAAATCTTCTGTTTTTGAGATAACCGTATCATATTGACCTGATTTAAACTTCAGCAGCTGTTCGATGTAGAAAACCCCGAATACTGCTTCTGAAAAGGCAAAATACTTTTCCCGCTCCAGGAAATCACTAAAATCATTAAGTTCCTCTGGTGAGGATAGATCATCGATATAAGAGTGGATAAAGGTTCGAAGTTCTGCTCGCTGCTGCAGGTCCTTTTGCCAGTCTTTTTTTGAAAAAAGAAGTTCAAGAATGTGTAAATTGAGACGTTTCTTAAATTTATAATAGTCCTTTTGATTAAATTTATTTCCCGGTTTTAAGAGATGGTAATCGATGTAGGGTTGAGTCATCAATCGGCTGAACAGTTGTTTTAATCTTTCCGGGAGATCGGGCTGGGGTTTGTCCAGGTAGCGCCGGTATAGGTTTTGCAAGTCAGAGAGTCTACAAGCCGCGAGGTTCGATAGAAATTCTTGCCGCTTCTCCAGGTGAATGTTAAGCTGGAGCATTTTTTGGGCTGCTGCCAGGTAGAACTCAGGTCGTTTTTTTAATGCATCTTTAAAAAAATTCACATCCTGCGAGTATAACCCCCAGGTTTCCAGCAAAGAATTAAAATCCCCTGGTGCCAGCCTTTTGAGCGACCTGTTTAAAAGATCGGTGCAAAAGGTTTTATCTTCCTCTCTTAAAAGAGGCCACAGGGACAGCAGCAGTTTCATGACATCCATGCTCAAGCGGGGACGGTATCCCCTGATCTGCGCTGCCCGTTTAAAAGCCTCCACAGCCTGATCCAGATGGGTAGGATTCTTTATATTTTTATATAAATATGCATTCCCCAGGTAAAAATGGGCCTGGTAATAAAGCATATTAACATGAAACGATTTTTTTAAATAATCGATGCTGGCTTCCAGGCCATGAGATGCATTGCCAGGGAATTGCTGCTGCTTCTTTAAAAGCGCAAATCCATATTCACAGAGAGGTCTGGCATCAATGGGAAAACACAGGCTGCTTAATTTTAGATAGGGGAGGTTCTGGAAATCCGGTTTACGTTCCCCTATAATAAGAAAGGTTTGGGAAAGGAACTGCAGTCCAAAAAAAAGTATCAATGCAAACAGGATAACCCGGTAAAAAATCTTTTTTTTCATTGCCTACCTATCATACCATCATACTGTCACACCCGGTGCTTACTGGTTAAAATCTCTTTTATACGTGACCAATTGAATACCCAGGGCTAAAACCAGGACAAAGATAAACATATTGGCAGGAATACGGAGAGAAAAATCAAAAAAGGAGTGGAACACGGCGGCAAACAGGCTGGTTATGATGCCAATGCCCAATACTTTTATTTCAGGATGCCCCCGGGCCCACCACATTTTAATGATGGAGTAACTCACCATACCAATGAGAAGGAAAAAAAGAATGCTTCCCATGATACCGCCTTCTGCCAATGTCTCAAGATAGTCGTTATGGGCATGGGTGGACCATTTTCCTGTCTCATCTTTGTCATAGAGAAAATAGGAATAGCGATAGGTGCCAAACCCTGCCCCAAACGCGGGAAACTCCCGGGTCATGGAAAGAGTGGCCGGCCACCTTAAAAATCGCCCCTGACTCTCAAAACTGGTGCTCATAAATTTTTTCACTGTAGTTTGCACCCCGATAAAAAGAGCTGCCGCGGTTATCGCTATAAAGAAAAATACCAGTCTATTCCGGGTGGTTTTGCCCTGTTTCAGAAAAACGGCCAGTTGTGCGAAAATCAAAAAACTTAAAACCATGGTTATAATACCCGCACGGGAACCGGTTAGAATAATCCCGACTCCCAACAGCACAGGAACCGCAAAGTATAAGAAGAGCCATTTGTTCTTATCCACTGTTGATATGATTTTTTCTCTAAGGCTTTTTCCAGCTTCAAGAAACCGGAGCTTGAGAAAAAGAAGCGCCAGGAACAAGGGAAGTATCATCTCCAGGTAAAAGGCAAAATGATTGGGATTCCCCAGTGTTCCGGTCAGGTATTTTACCAGTGGATCACTCTCCTTAACCTCATGAAAAAAGAGAAAAAAGTAGCGGTTCCCGTGTATGTATTTTAGCAGACCCAGGATAACCTGGAGCAGCGAAGAAAGAATTAACACTTTTAAGATAGAAATAATTTCTCTTTTCTTGAATGGGACCTGGATCAGAACCCAGAAAAATAAGGCAAAAACCAGGAAGCGAAATCCAAAAACCAGGGTTTCAAAAGGCACCAGGGAAATGGGATGAAAGCCGGTCACCTGGTCCTTTAATTGGGAAATATGATATGCGGTGGCAGGTGAAACCAGTTTGAGCAAAAAAATCGGGAGAGGCAGCAGTTGGAACACCAGGAAGCCCAGGAAAGCGATCAACACATAACGAATTTTCTTTTTAGCTGATATTTGCACGGTTTTCCCCCGTTGACCCACGGCAATAAATGATAATACCAGGACGAAAATGGTGAATAGAGGGGAAAATACCCGGCCCACACATCCGAAGGGAAGGGGAGACAACAGGATGAGCGTTTTCAGGAAGATAGAAATGATCCTATTGTCATTTTTCATTTAGACACGTTTTTTATCGTCCATTAATGGTTCCGGTTCCGGTTCCGGTTCCGGTTCCGGTTTCTTCCTTTTGTATTTTATTTATAGCTATAGTTGTAATAGTTGTAATTGTACCCGTAAATGTGCCTTTTTTCAACAGCCCGGTTCAGCACCACACCCAGGGTGCGAATGTTGAATTGGTCCAGTTCTTGTTTGGCTTTTTCCAGGGCGTTTCGATGGGTCTTCGCGGTCCAGGTGACCAGGATCATGCCGTGGGCATGTCTGCCCAGCACCACCGCGTCTTTAAAGCCCAATAAAGGTGGGGTGTCGATAAAAATAAAATCCATTTTTTCCAGGAGCTTTTCCAGGAAAGCAGCCATCATTTCGGAGTCGATCAATTCCGCAGGATGAGGGGGGAGCGGCCCGGAGGGCACCAAAAAAAGTTTGGGGATATGGGTCTTGAGAACAACGAGAGAGTTGGCCCTCCCGGCAAGATAAGAAGAAAGCCCCTTGTCATTCTTTATTTTAAAGATTTTATGCAGCTTGGGTCGACGCAAGTCTCCATCGATAACCAGCACCTTTTTCCCTAATTGGGAAAAAGAGACAGCCAGGTTGAGTGTGGTCACGGTTTTTCCTTCTGAGGGAAGCGCACTGCTGATACTGATGATCCGGGGTGATTCCCCGGGGGTGGAGAGCATTATTGACGTGCGAATGGCACGGTATTTTTCCACAAACCACGAGTCCGGCTCTAAAAAATTAATCAATTCAATATCCCTGGGTTTGGAGGCGTTCTTTTTTTTATTTTCCTCCGGGTTTTTTTTGTTCCCGGGGTTCCCATAGGTATAACGATAATAATAGGAGTCGTAAGATTTGACTGCCTTTGCCGTGGTAGAAGGAATAATGCCCAATGCCGGTAATCCCAACAGCATCTGTACTTCTTCGGGAGTTTTTATGGTTTGATCCAGGTAATCCAGCAGGAATATCACCCCAAACCCCAATGCCAGTCCCAGGAGCGCAGCCAGGATAAGCGTTTTTTGTTTCCCGGCGTTCACCGGTGTTTTGGGTTCTTCGGCTTCATCGATAATTTTTATATTACTGGTTTGTATGCCTTCCAGCCGTGAGGATACCACGGATTCTTTCTGCTTTCGCACCAGGTAATTCAGCAAGGAACGCATGTTTTGCACTTCGATATTGAGGCTTCTATAGTAGATGGCATCGGCATTGGTGCTGAGCAGCACCTCTTTCTGATTAGCCAGGAGCTCCCGGAGTGAATCTTCCTTTTTTTTGGCGGATTGATATTCACTTTTAGCCTTCTGGAGAGCCTTCCGGGCAATATCCCTGGTTTCCGTTTGAATCCGTTCTTGCAGCGTCTCCATCTGGGACTTTAGCCGCACCATTTCCGGGTATGAGGGTTTAAAAATCTGGGATTTTCGTTTATAGTCGGATTCAAGACCCGAGTAGGTGTTTTTAAGACTATCGATCAACTGACTTTTGCTCACCTGGGGGAAACTCTCGTAACTCATTCCTTTTAATTCCTGGTAAAGTGACTCTTTGTTAATTCGTTCGATCTGGGCTTCCGTATACGCCTGGTTTAAATCGGAGAACTTTTTCACCACGGTGCTGTCTTCCTTGGAGACATAAAACAATTCCTTGCGGTTGCTGTACTCATGCATTTCCTTTTCCTTTCGGGCAAGGCTTTCCTGGAGTTTTTTGATCTGTCGGTTGATGTATTCAGCCGCCAGTTTGGACGATTGAGACTTTAAATCCAGCTTAAATTCGATAAATTTGACAAACAAGAGATTAACTAACTCGGCCGCTGCCCCGGGGTGAGTGGAGCGGTAACTGATCTCCACCAGGTGAGTGTCTTCCACGGGTTCCACAAAGGGCCCCTGGATAACAATATCCTTATCCCGGGATGCGGCATAGAATTCTTCCCTTACGTCTTTTCCCAAAG
The DNA here is from genome assembly GCA_011772425.1 of Candidatus Aminicenantota bacterium. GTDB lineage: Bacteria > Acidobacteriota > Aminicenantia > UBA2199 > UBA2199 > JAKAGC01. The sequence goes on along the minus strand of WVZO01000684.1, from coordinate 11,691 downwards.
ACCGGCTCTGGAGAATTCTAATCTGGGTGTTAAAGTACTCACCCCTGAAGCCGTAAAAAACCTGGTTGTCGAAGGTAATCGTGTTCCTGTTCTCCGGCTCAATCATCAAGAGACCGGTTGCTTTATATATGGGCGTTATGGTGGATACCTTTATATATGCTGCCGCGGTGACAAATAAACATATGATTACCAGGATATGGAGCCGGGGTTTAATGATCCGCCAGTATTTTTCGATTTGAAATTTCTCATCCTTCCCCAGGATATCATCGCTGTTGGTGTAATTATCCATCTTAGAATACAACTCCTGTAAATAAGTTCTGTTTATGGCGTTATCGCTGGGTAGGGCTCTGTTCCTCCTCCTCCTTGAGACCGGTAAACTTTTTTATTAAGGCTGCGGCCAGGGCAGTACCGGAGATAACCGCAGCTTCGCAGCAGGGCTCAAGAAGAAAAAACAAAAACCCACCCGGGGATTTCTTCAACGAGAATGAGATGGTAGTGGTTTTCTTTTCGCGTATTTTAATCAAAAAATCCACTGTCTTGACTTTATACTCTCTATCCTGGGACAGGATGTGAACCACATAATTACCCGCTGGAATATTGAGCAATTCATAGTCACCCGTGGAGTCGGTAACATTGGAGCGAAACACCTGCCGGGTCTCCACATCCTCCAGCACCACCTGGGCACCAAACAAAGGGGTCTCGCCGTCGGGTTTATAGATAAAGCCTCGCAAGTGACCGCAGCCCGGTTCATATTCATCCGTATTCGTTTTCGTATCCGTATCCGTATTGGCAAACGTATCGGCAATACCGGCTACCGGCAGTATAAAAAATAGCAACACAACCCATGGCAGTACGAAACTCTTTTTCCTGGATATCCGTTTATTGTTCATTAGCATTTCTACCTTCGACCATATTATAACCTATCACAAGATCAACACACCGATTGTCGCCAGGGCGGCAATAAAGGCAGTGATTTTACAGAGTGGAATACCGAATATAAGAAACTTGCGAAATTTTTTCAACGAGAATGAGATGGTTGTGGTTTTGCCATCGCGTATTTTAATCAAAAAATCCACTGTCTTCACTTCATAGTTTTTATCTTTCACAAATATCTTGACCTGGTAATCTCCTTCGGGAATATCCAACAATTTATAATCCCCAACAGAATCGGTAACATTGGATTCGAATTTTTGCCCGGTCTTTACATTTTTCAGCACCACCTGGGCACCCCACAGCGGGGTTTTGCCGTTCGCTTTAAATATGAAACCTTTCAAATTCCCTGTTCCCGGGGCATTGTCTTCGCTGCCCGGTAAGGCAAAGGAAAACCCAACCAGTAAACATGCAGCCAGGGGAAGGGTCACCCACGTGACCGTATGTGTTAATGTCCTTTTTCTCACGAAAGCCTCCCTTTGATCTTTTTTAAGGAGAACGAGAGGAAATTTGTTTCTCCGGCGATCACATGAATGAAAAAATCCAATCGTTTAATTCGATAGTGTTTCTTTTTTACCAGGATTTTTCCCCGGTAAAAGCCCACAGGAATGTTTTCCAATTTATATTCGCCGGTCTCATCCGTGATATTGGATTCAAAGGTTTCACCTGTTTTTTTCCCCTTTTCGATTTTTTCCAATACAATTTGCGCATCGTTGAGCGGCGTTTCCCCGTCTGCCTTATAGATAAAACCTACCAGGTGACCTTTAGGGGTTTCTTCTGGCTGGGAAGCATGGGCAGGGCCGAGCCAGAACAGCAGCAAAAATAGAAGTAAAACCACCCGAACTAGTGCCCAATTCCTTCTATTTGAATACGAGAAGATTTGTTGCATTGAACCTCCTTTTAATATTTTTTAGTTCTTCATATAATATAGGATATCATAAGGTTTGTCAACCATTATATTTTATTCTAAATGTCCCGGATACAGGTTTCCAGGAACCTTATTGCCTCTAATCCCGGTGTAAAATGAAATTCAAACAGCGGCACCCGGGTAAGCAATTCTTCACAAAAAAGAAGAACCCCGGGCATGACGTCCCGGTCATACCAGGGGATAGACGTTACCTGCAGCAGTCTTTCCAGGGCTTGCTGCGGTTTGAGTGGTTTTGCCCGGTTTTCTTTGCCGTGGTTAAGGAAGAAAATGCCGGAAAGGGGCACGCATTTATTCCGGGTTGTTCCTTCTTCGCCATGCCAGGGTGTACCATACGCTTTAAAGGTTCCATTAACTTTCCTGGTCACGATGCGCTCGTCACTGAGAACCAAAACACCTGGGTTGTTTTGGCCTATCGAGGCATTAAACAACCGTGCCAGGGTGCTTTTGCCGGCACCAGAGGGACCGGCCAATATAAACCCTTTTCCACTCATTTCCATCCCGGCGGCATGGATGACCGCCCCCTGGTGCCGGGCCAGGATATACATGATTAAAAGCTGATCCAGGGGATAACGCACCGGGTTGAGAATAATTGTTTCTCTTTCTCTCTCTTGAAAGAACCGGGCACCGCAGTAAACCGTGACTTCTTTAACATCGCGATTAAACCGCGCCGCCCAGAAAGGTTTTTCATGAGAAGGCGGATGAAGAATGATCCAGTAATCATCACCTTCCCGGAACATCAACCAGGATTGACCGCTGTCGAAAATTTTTGTCAATTTCCTTGTATCTGGCAAATTTTCCAATTCAAGGTTAATTTTGATATCGATAGCTTCTGGGACTTTATTCTTTCTCTTGGTTACCCTTCTAAAAAACGATCGATAATTGGGATCATGCTCCTGGAGTATGTGGGGTGTTTTACCGGGTATATTTATAGAAAAATTAACACCCCCGATTTCCATGTGAATTAAATTCTCCATTCTTTCTAATTTTTTAATTATAACGTATTGGCACCATTGGCTCGATAACTGACCGCCCGGTTGCTGTTCACCCTGAACCTCTAGACGATGAGCCTATGAACCTGCTTCTAGGCAATTATTTCCAACACAAGTAACGGGATCGAGGGGAGACTGTCCACTTGACGCAAGTTTACAACCCAATCCCAGGACCTGATCGGTTTCTAATTCGATTATCCTGAGATTTGGTTTTTCATATACTCTTTTATTCGTTGGTTTAGTTTTTTGCTGCAATTTCACCTGCTTCTCCTTTGAGGCATCACTTATAAAACCTCGTTTATTTTTTCAAAGCGCTGTTGACCCATGGAACAGAGATATTCGGAATAAAGGTCTTCCGTGCCCTTTTCCAAATTAAAAAATGCCGGGCAAAAACCGCACAGCACCCTCTTTTCGCATTGATTACAACCATAGCCGGTCCCGGGTTTTCGTTCCCTGATACGGGGCATAACCTCATTCCAGCCGGTAAAAAAACTACCGTTGACAAGATTGTATTCCAGGTCTGTAACCATCAGGCAGGGTCGAAGGTTCCCGTAGGGGTCGATATGGAAGTGGGTCATCCCGGCACCGCACTGGTAAAGGGAATCTAGAACCGGGAGTTTCGACATTCTCCCAAAAAAATCTTTCCACTCCCGCAACCGGTTTTCATCTGAAAATTCCTTTTCAACGGCATCTTCCGCCGGAACCCGCAGTCCGATAGGGGCTTTATCGCCGTTGAGCCTGGGGAATATGGCGGCATCGAAACGAAATTTGACACCCCATTCCCCGACCATCTTTTCTATTTTAAAGAATTCATGGCTGTTCTGTTTCATAAGAATGGTTTTTAGCCTTACATTTATTTGAAAATCCATAAGACGTTTTATACCGTTTAAACATTTCTCAAAAGAACCTTTAACACCGGTAATCGTTTCATACGTTTCCGCGGTTGCGCCGTAAAGACTGATCTCGACAGCCCTGGGAGGAAACTCATTGAAAAGTTCGATAATATTTTCGCTGATTAGAGTCCCGTTGGTAAAGACGGTAACCAACAGTCCGTTGGTCCTGGCATGGCGATAGATTTCATCAAAATCCTTTCTCAAAAGGGGTTCGCCCCCGGTAATGAGAAGATAGAGGCACCCGGCTTCGGTAATCTTGTCTATTATAGTCTTCCATTGATCGGTGCCCAGTTCTTTTCCGGGGTTTCCCCGGGTCGCTGCTTCTTCTCTAATGTAACAGTGAATGCATCTTACATTGCAGCGATGGGTCAGGGCCAGGTTTCCGGAGAGAGGAATTCGACGTTGGGCCACCTTTTTATTGAACTCTTTCAAATATTCTTTATTAGAGAGTTTCGGTGTTTGGGTTTGCGTGCATTCCATAGCTTAAGTAACCTCTTCGATTAAACCTGCTTCCATCAGTTGAGAAATAAATTCCTGTAGGTCCGAACTTGCCTGACCGTTTTCCACCTCGAATTCGCTTGTGATTCCCCGGTGAATTTCTTCGAGGTTTTGCTTCCCATCCAACTGCTGCCAGATATATTCAGCCACCTGGCTCTCCAATGCGAAAATTCTCTGCATATCGGCCAGGCGGCTGCGTATAGGTACGAGAAGCGTTTCATCGGCTATCTGCCGTGTTACGCTGTCTTCTTTTTTGCGATATATCGAATGTAAATTCATTTATTATTTAATCTCCAATGCCGGGTCTCCCAGCAGGGCATAGATATAAAGCATGAATGGCTGACCATCTGAGGCGGCATAGTCTGCCATTGCTTTTAACAATGCTTTCCCGATGGTTTTCTCCTGCGCCTGGAAGGCGGCTGTGAAGAATTTCTCTGCCAGAATCCTGGCCAGGTAGTTGAGGGATAAACCCGTGGGTGCCCACATAGCTACAACTCCTCCATTGCTCTTCAATACCAGTGCTTCGCTTAAGGAATCGTAGCCCGGGATGCCAAACCGGCCCACGACACAGGTCATTGCCGTCATAATGGGTAGTTTGTCTCCATTTTGTAAGGAGGGAACATCCCCTGACCACAACAGCTTCTCGAAGGCCAGGCGGTCCAGACCGGCATGACCGATATAGTTGACCAACACGGCACCGTTGTTGAACCCTTCCAGTACCGCCTGCCTGGCTTCATCAACCGTGGGGAAATCAGAGAGGTGAATTTTTTCCACTGTGTATCCTGTAAACAGGCTGGACAGGTAGTTGCTGTCGGCGGGGAAATCCCCGGCACTGTCCGGGTTATCCGCCAGCATGAGGACCCTATTGGTCCATTCTCCGCCGGAATACTCATAATCGGATAACTTATCGATGTATGCTTGAAGCTCGGCCGCGCTCATAACCGGCAGCCTGCCGATGGCCATCTCGGGAATTCCGTCATTACCCATCACGTCGGCAAACCAGGTGTCCGAAGCGAAAAGCCCGAAGGATGTGCCCACCAACATGGGGGGTACCAGGTTATCGCCGTGTCCCATGATGTTTTTATAATCAAAGGTACCCTCTCCGGCCAGGACCACATATTGGGGGCCGTTTTTATTCCAGTTGTGATAGGCATAGGTAAGGAAATCTTTAATGGCTTCCGGGCTGGGGGACCCATAGTTAAACTCATCATAAATATCTTCAAGCTCCACCACGATGGCATCCATTCCTTTTTCCTGGCGAAGGTTGGTCAGACCCCGGGCCGCCTCTTCCAGGCCTTCGGGGACAATCACAACATAGTCGGCTTTGTTTTCCTTTTTTTTCAAGCCGGAAGCTTTGTTGGCAAATGCGGAAAACGGTGCCTGCGCGCCATACGTGCTTACGGCCGCGTACATACTTTCCGGGGACGATGGTTTGAAACTCACCCGGTTGGTGTGGGTTAAATCTAGGGTGGTCCCGGTGACCAGTTTCGGCTGCAGCGGGTCGGTGACATCAAAGACTTTGATATTGGAATCGGTAAATCCTTCGATGGTAACCACCGGGTTTTCGCCGCCGCGGCACATTAGCCTGTTGTTGACCGCCCGGTAATGCCTGTGATAGTCCAGGTCGAAGTAGTCCACATAAAAGATACTGTAGGGCACCCCCCCGGGCAGGATACCGGTTACTTCAATGGTGTTCACTCCATCTATTATTAAGGATTGGTCAAGGGAGATGGTAAACCGGTGGGGATATTTGCCATTCCATTGGCTTTCACCGATCCAGGTTCCGTTCAGGCTTACTTTCACATGGTGGTCGGGATTGGCTGTGGTGTCTGTAGCGCCGTGAAGGTAGACAGTAAGGGAAGCCGTGCCCGAGGCAGCCGCGCCCGGGGCGTAAAAATTAAAGAATTTGCCGCTGCTGCCGGCCACAATATAATCCCACATCCAATAATCATCCCCGGGATCATTGAATAACGCGGTTAGGGCATAATGCTCTTCTTCTAGATGAAAGGTATCCATAAACGTTTCCTGGCCGCTGCCGGGAGACGGCAGTCCACCGTAGACTGACTCCATGACTAAGCCTTTGCCCTTTTCCAACCAGTAGATGTTCTCGTTGGTGTAGAGGCTGTCGATGGGTTCCCCGTAGAAATAGATACCAGAGTTGCCGTCGGCGGGAAGGTAAGCGATTTCCCGGCCCCAATTGGTCAGGATAAATTGAAGATTTCTTATTCTCTGTTCAACCTGTTTTGGCGACATTCCCAGCATATTGGCAATGGAGGCCGAATCCAGGTGGTAAAGTCCTTTCTCTTTTACGACGATTTTGACTTCATTCCCGACCCGTGATTTTTTCTGGATCCTGGCTGTTTGTTTGTCCATTTGTCTGGCCCGGAGCCTGGCGGCATTCCTTGCAGAAAAGATTTTGTGGGGCTTTTTGCTGTAGATGCCTTGCATGGGTTCTAAATCTATCTCCTGGGGTGGGGCGCCCACCGTTATTGTGAAGGGGCCATGGTTGCGCCTGTCACCATTGAATTCCACCTCTACCAGTCTATAGGTATAGGTTTCTCCCGGGAAGGCACTATGATCGACATAACGATAGACACCGCCCTGGTGGGAATGGAGCAGACCAGGTAAAAAGTCTTTATTCAACTGCTGGAACCGGTTGTTTGCTTTATCCTGGCGGAAGAGATAAAAACCCGCCGTGCTGGCTTCCGAAGCGGTTTCCCAGTGTACTACCACCTGGCCGTTGTCGCTGTAGGCCTGGAAAGAGGAAAGAAAGGCCAGGGTATATTCGCAAAAGGGATTAAAGCCAAAATCAACGTTCGAGATGCTGGCACCGCTGATGGTTACTGCGACGGTTGTCGAAAAGGGTGGGGAGGGTGCTGGTGGGCCTGGTGTTTGGGGGTAATTGAATGTTTGCTTACTGCCTTCCAACCTATTTAAATCATCGGTGATTGTCACGATATAATTACCGTTGGCCAGACCGGTGAAGCTGTAGGTGCCCTCGAAGCCTATAGCGTCGTCGGTGGAAGTCGTCGCAATGAGCGGCTCATCGGGATCAATGTCCCCATCGCCATTGCTGTCCCGGTAAAGGGCCAGGGTTACATCCGGGATACCGTCTTCCCCAGACTGGCCACCATCTTCGTTTTCATCGGCCCACACAATGCCGCTTATGGAGTAGGTGGTACCGGAGGGGCCGAAATAGTACCCAAAGTCCAGGCTCAGGTCCTGTGGGTTGGTGGTGGTTAATTTAAAGGATTCTGACCATCTATCACTCCCTGGCTCCGGGGTGATGTCTGGGTCGGGGTTGGTTCTGGTCATTCCCTGGAGGGGACCGGTGGTAAAATTCGAGTCAGCAACCCTCACCTGGTACGTTTGCCCACCTTTCGCGTTTTCCACCTGGGTAAAGAAGTAGTTGCCCTTGGTGTCGGTGGTGGTACGCAGACCGGTGTCGCTAAAGTTGCTTCCCTGCAGTACCCAGAGTTCGAGCTCTACCCCTTCAATACCTTCTTCCCCGTCATCCTGGACACCGTCGCCGTTCAGGTCGTACCATACAGTGTCGCCCACGACTCCCCTTGTGGTGTTGTAGTGGAAGCCGAAGTCGGCGGTCAGGTTGTCGGGAGAAGCGGCCGTAAGGACAACCGCATATGGGTCTTCCTGGCTGTTGTTGTCGCTGCCCGGGGTGGGCCCGATGCTGAGATTGAGGCTCTGGACGATGAGGTTCCTGTCGGTAATAACCACCAGGTAATCGGCATCGCTGGGATCGCCGTCGCCGTCGTCTGATAAAGAGAGGCCCGTGAACAAGTAGGTGCCGTCATAGGAAGTGATAGTGGAGATCACCCGTTCACCCGCGTCCCAAGCACCGTTGCCGTTGGTGTCCTTGACCAGGTTCAGGGTCACGTCGCTGATACCTACCTCGCCGGCTTCGAACAGACCGTCGGCGTCTGCCTCCAGCCACAGTTGATTGCCGATGCTGCCCAGGTTGGGGTTGAAATAGCCAAAGTCGGCGCAGACCATTTTATCGCCGGCTGCCACCTGGATCACCTGGGAGGGGTCCACACTGCAGTAGGGGCCGCTGGTCGGGCTATAGTCGTTTAAAACATTGTTTGTATCGGTCACTTTTATCTTGTATTCCCCGGGCTCCACGTTCATAAAGTGGTAGTAACCGTCGTCCGTGGTGGTGGTGGTGGCCACCACGATGGGCCAGGTTTTACTCCCGTCGTCGGCCAGCAGATCGATGGTTACGTTGCCGATGCCCGGCTCGCCAGGGTCCTGGATACCGTTTTCGTTGGCATCGGACCAGATATAGTCACCGATAACCGCCCTGGTTTGATCCGTATGGGCGTAGCCAAAGTCGGCGTCCAGGTATTTTGTGCCCGGCAGCAGAACCGATTCACTGAGTACCAGCGGGCTATTGTTTGTGGTCGAGGTATAGCCGGTTAACATGCCGTTGGCGTCGGTAACCACTACGACAAAGTTTCGTGAGCCCAGCAGGTGGAACATGTAATAGCCGTCAGCGTCGGTAGTCTGGGTGTCCAGCAGCGTACCGTCCGTGGAGTAGTCACCGTCACCGTCTGCATCGCTGTATAACTCCACTGTCACGTTGGGAATACCCGGTTCGTTCACATCCTGTACCCCATCCCCGTTGATGTCCTGCCAAATGTAATTCCCGATGTCCAGCTCCAGCCGGCGCACAGGGGGATGCCTGACTGATTTACTGGGTGAGGCGTGCAGCTCGATGGGTTCGACCCAGGGCCAGTCGATGTCGGGGTCAGGGCAAGTGCCGGTATCGAACACGGTGCGGTCGATACGCAGCTCCCACATAATGGTGTACTCCCAACCCGTGCAGCCGGCCTCCGGGATATAGTTGGGTTCATCCAACCAGGCGGGGGAGTTTGTAAGTAGGTCGGCGGTGGTTCCGCAGCCGCAAACGCCGCCGGTGCAGAAGCCAAGGGTAAGGTCATTCAAATTGTAACTCAAGGAGGTCTGGTAGGCAAACTTAGTCCAATCGTCGCCGTTGATGTAGTTCTTGACCGACTCGGTGGCATCCATGTTCACATCGTAGCCCGAAGGTGTACCATAGGCGATATGGTAGGGAGGGCCGTCGAGTAAGTCCATCGAGGCGTCCAGCACCGTCACTTTGCACTTGTTGGATATAGCCAGCCGCTGCATGTCGCTTTCCAGCAGGTCGTCAAAAATGTGACCTGTTCCTCCCCATGAACTGTGTTTGCCGGTGCCGTAACTGTTGTCGTTAAAATTCCGGGTGATGCTCCAGACCACCCAGATGTAGTTGGGATCGATGCTTTGGTTGGATAGGATATACACTCTGGCATCAGGAGCATTAGGATCGGGATCGGTGGGATCGCTTCCGTCATAAGCATCCCAATCTACGATCCAGGCATGGCTTAAGTAGACAGGGTCCAACTTGCCGTCCAGGGTGGGTGGCGATTGGCCAAAAGCAGGAACCTGCATAAACCCTATTAATGCTGTTATTAAAAAAAATATCTTGAAACTAAAACCTGATTTTTTTCTTTTCATTTTATACCTCCCAATATACTAATAATTCAGTATCAACACGTCGTTATCACCAGCATATCACATCCACTCGATTTTTTTATAACATCCGAGTTTTTGTGGTCTCCATATTAACCGGACAGTTATACATTGTGGGGTGACATGTCATAGTATAACATAATCTTTCTCGAAATACAACAAAAAAAATTTTCTCTTTTCTACCTTTTTAGTCGTCATATAGTAGTATCTTGCTGGATTTTAAAAGGAGCAATTTCTATGCCAAATCGGTTATTTTGGCTTGAAATTCAGTACCGATAGTACTCTTGAACCTTATGCCTTTTTTAAAAGGGGGCAACGTTTGTTTACATGGTCATTGGTCAGTAAAAGTTTAGCCTCAAGCTCCAGCTTTTAGCTTTGGCTGGTGCTTGCGGCTTGCGGCTGGAGCTTAATTCCTACTGCCTACTTCTTTGTTATTGATGGATTCCAGCAGCTCTTTGGCTGCAGCCCCCATATCGGCCGGATTATCCAGGATAAATATCAATGCCATTTTTTCTTCTATAATAAAATATAAATAGCTTACCATTCGCCAAACCGGGTAGAAAAGATTTCTATACCTCTGGTAAAATTCATCGTTCGGCAGGATATAAATTCTCCCCTCTGAAACGCATATTTCGCTTACTTCCGTTGTATTAACCCGCAGCTTTCGATATCTCGGGGTATTAAATGCATTGAAAAGCCGGAATATTTTTTCACTGCATTCAATCTCAATATTCTCCCGGGTGATACGAATAACAGCTTTATACTGCTTTTCCCCGTATGCAGTAGGAATTAATAGTTTCCCCGCTGCTTTGATCTGCCCTATAAGAAACCCGGATACAAAAATAAAAATCAGGACAGTCATTCCCAATTTCTCCCTGGTTTTCATTTTCCCTTTTCCTCCTTTTTCTACCTTCTCCATTGTGTCTTCACCCGGAGACGAATGGAAATAACCACAGAGAGCACAGAGGTCACAGAGAGTTTCCCACTCACCTCACTCACCTCACTCACCCAAATCGGTCCCCCGGGCTGCCGGGGCCTGCTTTACCGCCGTGTTGTAAAACAAACCCCGGCCTTAAATCTTTATATCAACACATTAACGGGTGACTTGAATGCCGAATTCTACCCAACGTTTCTGGTTGACCACCATTTTCACAATATTACGGCCATCACTTACCAGTTTATCCAATTCATCCATTTTCTTCCCGAGTTTCTGTGTGCTCTCCTTTAGTGTCGCTTTGTTCTTTTCCTGGTCCGTATTGAGATCTTTGGCCTCCTGAATCGTTGTTTTGAGTTGATTCACAAATTCTTCACCGCCGCCCCTGACAGCCAATTCTTCCTTGTTTTTATCCATGGCCTCGGACAGGAAGGAGCTCGGCTTCTCCTATCTTCTCATTGAAACCTCGACTCTTGTATCTTCTCGGTTTCTCTTCAGGTGAATCATTTTGATTGGCATCCACCTGTTGATTTTGATTTGTTTGATCATTTAATGAATCTTGACTATCCATTAAATACCTCCTTTGATTTTAAACCGCCGTTGAAAAACAATGCCACGGCTGCATTGTACATTTTACCGGCAGCTCTAATTTTATTTTTTGTTAATTGTTGTTCCATTTTCCCCAATCCATAAAGAATGCACAAATGCTCTGCCTGCTAGCACAGGAGCTCCGCTAGCTAGCAGAGAAGTTCTGCTAGCTAGCACAAAAGGTTTGCTAGCTAGCACAGAAGTTCTGCTAGCTAGCAGAAAGGTTTTGCTAGCTAGCGCAAAAGGTTTGCTATCTAGCAGAAAGGTTCTGCTAGCTAGCGCAAAAGGTTTGCTAGCTAGTAGAAAGGTTCTGCTAGCTAGCACAGAAGCTCTGCTAGCTAGCACAGGAGTTGTGCTAGATACCGTAAAGGGTGTGCAGATTTC
>WVZO01000497.1 GCA_011772425.1 Candidatus Aminicenantota bacterium | reverse complement strand
GATCGCCTGCATAGTAAATATTATCACCCCACCAGAGTACTGTATCTAAATGAAGCCATTTGGTCAATTGAATGTGTCCGAAATAATAATATTGATTCAAGTCAAACGTTTTTCCCATCCAGCTTTCCCTATTTTTAAAATAATGTACCCCGGTATATGTCGACTTAGAGAAATGGCCCTCCAGGGACAGCATTAAATAGGTATCGTCCATGCCGGTGTTAAGATCGTGGACATATTGAAAGAAAAAGAAGGTGGTGAACTGGTTGATCCAGTGGAGTTTTTTGGATTTGGGGATATAATTATACAAGAACAAAAACATACCATTATTGATGCCGGTTCGCTTCAGGAAAGCAGAATCCATTCTAAAATCAGTACCGATATGCTCGAAAGCTGCATCAAGCCATACATTTTTGGTATGATGGCTGTACATAAGATTAAAATTGCTGCTGCCAGGGTTACCATCAGGGGTATTGAAGGAATCGCTGTGAGAAGAGGTGCTGTGGAGGAAAGAGACCTGGAGCAGATGAGTTTTAAAGAACCGGTACAGCATATCCGTCCCGAATACGCGGTTGTATTGATCGGCAAACTCACGGCCACTGTAAAAAAGACCGATATAACTATCTCTCCCCAGGCTGTATTTCCCCCTGGCAATGCCCCAGAACGCCTGTCTGCCTTCATGGGGATTCTTTCCCGCTTCCCAGGGCAAACCAGGCTGGTCATCTCCAGCAGTAAGGATACCCAAAGCGAATTTCCCGGCAGTGCCGGTCAATTTCGCCCCCCAGCCGGGGTCCATAATCTGCCGTGTATGAACGGCAGTTGGGAAATAGGTCCCAAGGATCACCGGAGGGGTAAAAAAGTTGAAGACATCCGACCCTTCCATGAAAAAGGGTCGCTTCTCAGTGTAGAACAACGGGTATCGTTGATTGACTTCCACCTGGAAGGCATCACTCTCCACCTGGCTAAAATCCGGGTTGATAGTGACGTCCGCTGTTATTGAAGATGTAATGCCATACTTTAATCCGATACCAATACCTTTAAAAATATCCTTTTCCCCCCATTCCTGGGGATTCACCCGCTGCTGGTTACTGCCGTAAACGATATTGGGCAGCAGCTCTAATTTTAACGGTTTTTTGAGGTCTTTATAGATAATCGGGATATGGGTATTAAATACTTTTCCACCGGGTATATATTGGGGCCAACAGGCGCGAATACCCAGGCGAGTAACAGTTCTCCAGAAAAGTATTCCCATTTTCACCTCCCGGCCGGTTTTAAAACCGATACTTCTCAAAGGGATTCCTATTTCAACCTGGTATCCTTTGTCGGTTACCTTGCCGGCACTTTCCCAGACAAAATCCGGTGACGGATCACTTCCACTGACAGCCGAGTCCAGGATATCTCCCTGGATGCCGTTAGGATTCACAAAAAGTGCCCATGCGGTCTGTTTCGTCCCCAGTGCATCCAGCGAGAGTCCCACCCAGTCATCGTAAAACATACTGTCCCTCCTGGTAATGGAGGTTTTTATTTTTTCCGGTTCTGGGTCTAAACACCGGAAGGCAAAATAAAGGTTCTCCCTATCATAGGACATCCAGACCAACGTCTTATAGGGGAACTTTTCCCCGATATGAGGGTAATAGGAAATGAAATCCTTTTCCAGCGGCCGGGTCTGCCATATCTCCTCGTCCAATACACCGTCAATTTTAGGCTTTACATCAACCCTTAGGGGATGAAGTACTTGCTTTTCCCCTGGGGTGTCTGCCGAAACCATGAAGGGCCACAGGCCCGATAACACCAGAAATAAAATAGTCATACCCATAACAAAAACTTTCTTTTTCATTGGCTTACTCCTATTCTCATTTTATACGTTAAATGTTATTTATATGCCATTTCATGCAAAATAAATCCAAATGTGTTTGCGGTTTGTTCAACCGCGGGTTTTTTAAGAATTAAAAAGTGATTACCGGTTATGTCATAAGATCTTATCGGACAGGAGCAATAATCATTCCAGCACTCTTTAAATATTACCGGTGATTCACTGGCCTTAAAATAATAAAGTACTGAATTGATCCTCCCGGTGGGAATATAACGTGCTCGTGCACTGGTTAAGGTTCTGTTGGTATTCAAGTGATAAATTAATTCCCTGGTACCCAGTTGATAGTAATTGGGTATAATTTGAGTCAAATGACCAGGAATGAATCGTCTGATGGTTTCAACACTAAAATGATTCTCTTGCAAATGGTTTTCTATTATCCACCAGATTTCATTTATATCTGCGGCCTTTTTCACCTTTTTTTTGATTTCATTATCCGGCAAATGCTGCCAAAGCCAATCCAACTCAGATTCCTTTTTAAATTCATTTGCCCTTTCTGCCGTATCTGCCCCGGGACCGGGAGAATCGATCAATCCCAGGAAGGCCGCCGTTTCCCCCCTTTTTTCCAATTCCAATACCATTTCAAAAGCAATTGTACCCCCTAACGACCATCCGGCAATTAGATAAGGACCATGGGATTGTACTTTTTTAATTTTTTCAATGTACTTTCGGGACAATTCCTCGATGGTGCAATTACGGGGGGCCAGGTTATGAACCTTTTCTGCACCAAGACCCCAATAATTAACCCGGTTGGGTAACCTTTCACAAAACTCAATATATCCCTCCACCTCACCGGTTCCGTCATGAACCAAAAAGAGATGCTTATCACTCCTGGTTCCAGGCTTTAATAAGATCAAATATTCATCCCTGGAAGCAATGACCTGGACTGCTGCCCGGTTAATATATTCTGACAATAATTTAATCGTGGGATTTTTAAAAACTTCTACCAGCGGAACAACCACATTAAATTCCTTTCGTATCCTGGATACCAGTGTGGTAGCCCGCAGCGAATGTCCGCCCGCTTGGAAAAAATCAACGTTGATGCCGACGGTATTTTCTTGTATTCCCAAAACCTCCGACCATATGGCTGCCAGTTTTTTTTCTATTTCATTTCCTGGGGCTTCATATTCCTCATCAATGGTTACCCCCGGTTCAGGTAATGCGTTTCGATCCAGCTTCCCATTGGCAGTCAGTGGAATTGCTTCTATTTGCCTGCAATAAGCGGGAATCATGTAATTCGGCAGCCGTTTTGACAGAAATTGCCTTATTTCAGTTGCAGAAAATTCTTTCTTAGCGACAAAATATGCACAGAGATTTTTTTCAGCGGTTTCATTCTCTTTAATCAGCATCACTGCCTCTTTGATGCCGGGGTGCTCCAATAACCGCTTTTCGATTTCCCCCAATTCGATGCGGAATCCCCTGATTTTAACCTGGTCATCGGTTCTGCCCAAAAATTCGATATTTCCGTTCGGAAGCCACCGTGCTAAATCACCTGTTTTGTAAAGGCAGCTCATAGCTGATAGCTCATAGCTCATAGGGAGCTCTCCGGAACTGCTTGCTTTCTTTTCCCTCCTATCAGCTATGAGCCATGAGCTGTGAGCTAAAATAAACTTTTCCGCGGTTAATTCCGGCTGGTTCAGATATCCTGCGGATACTCCCTCACCTCCAATATACAACTCTCCCACCACATTGACCGGGCACAACCGCAAGTGTTTGTCCAATACAAAGAGTCGCGTGTTGCCCACCGGGATACCGATAGGTACACTGGACAAATGAACAAAGTTTTCCTCTTCGCCTCTGCGGATTTCCAATACGGCTGCAATGATAGTGGCTTCAGTAGGGCCGTACATATTGAAAACCCGGCACGTCTCCTTCACCGATGCCAGACTCCGGCGCACCAATTCCAGCGTTAACTTTTCCGCCCCGATAAACAGGTATTTCAGCGTCTCTAACTTCCTCCCCACACTCACATAGTAGCGATACTGGGTGGGAGTCGCATGAAGCACCGTAATCTTACTTTTATCGATGAAATCAATACTCTCCTCCGGGTTTAACAAAACCTCATCCGAAATCATATACAGACAGGCACCGGTGGTAAGGGTAATAAAGATTTCCCATACCGACCAGTCAAAATAGTAAGATAAATTTTGAACGACACGGTCGCTGGAACCAATACCCAGATGCCGGTATCCCCAATGCAGGAGCGGTGACAGGTTGGCATGTTTTATCGGAACGCCTTTGGGTTTGCCGGTGGTACCTGATGTAAAAATAGCGTATGCCAGGTGGTCCGGGAGAATCCTGGTTTTCGTCCCTGTTATTGCCATATCTGGATAACGGGTAACCTCATCGATGTAAATACAATTATCGAACCAGTGATTTTTATCCATTAAATGAGAAGCCGTTAAAAGAAACCGGACGCTGCTTTGCTCCAGGATATATTTTAGTCTTGATTGCGGTTCTTTGGGGTTGAGCGGGACATATCCACAGCCTGCTTTCAGGATTCCCAGCATACCGACAATCATTTCCGGTGTTCGGTCTAGCAGCAGCCCCACCGGTTCATTTTGCACTGCTCCTTGCTGCAGTAAGTAATGGGCCAGTTGATTGCTCTCCTGGTCCAATAGTCGATATGTATAAGTTACATGGGCTGCCTTGCCTGCTTTTGTGCCGATGAGGGCAATGCCGTCCGGGGTTCGGGCAGCCTGTCGGGCAAATAATTGGGGCAGGGTTTTATCATTGGGGTAGGGTAATCCTGTGTCATTAAAATCCACCAGGAGCTGCTGCTTCTCCTCTTCCGAAAGAAGATCGATTTGAAACAGCTTTTGCCCGGGATTTTTCACCACAGCGGTCACGATTGTACAAAAATACCGGGCAAATTTTTCGATGGTTCCCGGTTTAAACAATTTCGTGGCGTATTGGAATGCCAACGCCAGTTTTTTACCGGATTCCACGGTAAATAACGTCAGATCAAACTTCGATGGGTTATCGATATAGTTATATTCCTTCTTGCCGTCAATATTTACAGGGGTCTCAACCACCTCTCCCCTACCATCGGGGGTATTTTGAAATACAAACATCACATCGAAAATAGGGTTACGGCTGACATCCCTTTGCACCGCCGCCTTTTCCACCAACTCTTCAAACGGGTAATCCTGGTTCTCAAAGGCCTTTAAGGTGTGTTCTTTAACTTCTTTAAGAAATTCACTAAAGCTTTTCTCTCCATTGGAAAAATGACGCAGCGCCAGGGTGTTGACAAACATACCAATTATATTCTCCAGTTCAATGTGCCCGCGGCCGGCAACAGGTGTGCCGATAACAATATCTTCCTGGCTGCTGAGTTTGAACAATAAAATATAAAAAATGCTTAATAATACCATGTACAGGGTTGAATGATTGTCTAACGCCGCGGCTTTTAACGATGTGGTATGGCTGTGAGAGATCTCAAAATTCACCACGCTTCCAGAAAAAGTGTGAACCCCCGGCCGGTGAAAATCAAAAGGTAAATTCAAAACCGGGACCTCTTCCCGGAATTCCTTTAACCAGAAATCTGCTTGCTGTTTTATCGCATCTGTTTCTGCCCGGCGGTTCTGCCATCCTGCAAAATCCTTATATTGAATTCGTAAGGGCGGTAGCGCTTCACCGCGGTATGAGGCCGTGAAATCCTGCATTAATACGCCGCGGGAGATACCATCGGATATGATGTGATGCATGTCTACCAGTAATACTTGATGAGGCGTCAATCCCACCCGCAGCAGCGGCGCATTTGCTAAATCAAACGGTCGAACGAAAGCCCTATCCCCCTCTTGAGAGGGGTGGCCGAAGGCCGGGGTGTGTTGTTCAATCTCAAACTCCACTGCATCGTGTATTTTCTGCACCGGTTCATTGGCGATCATATGAAAAGAGGTTCTTAAACTTTCATGCCGTTGGATCAATTTGTTAAAGGTTTCTTCCAGTTTTTGTATATCGATGTCTTCACCCACCGGGATGATTTCCGGCATGTTGTAAGCGGTATTTTTTAAGTCCATTTGCTGGATAAGGTATAACCGCTGTTGGGCAGAGGATAATACGTAATAGTCTTTCTTTTCCACGGGTTCAATGGAGGTATGTTTTTCCTTCACCGCATCCTGGATGTATGGGGATAAACCCCTTATAGTAGGGGTTTTAAATACTTCTACCAATGCCAATTTCACCTGGAATTCCTTGTGGATTTTGGCTGCCAGGATAGTGGCCAATAATGAATGACCACCCAGTTCAAAGAAATTATCATCAATGCCAATGTTATTTATATTTAATATCTCTGACCATATGGCGGCCAATTTCTTTTGGGTTTCACTGCGTGGGGCTGAGGAATCCTCTCCGGCTTTTACCTCCGGTGCCGGCAGCGCCCTTCGATCTACCTTACGGTTTGGAGTTACCGGGATCTTATCAAGAAATACAAAAAAGGAAGGGATCATATAATCCGGCAGCTCCCCGGACAGGTATTCCCGCACTTGCGAAGATGAAAGCTCACTGCCGGCAGCAATGTAAGCGCATAAATTTTTACTCCCTTTTTCCCCAGGTATTGCCAACACCACACACTCTTTTATTTGGTTATGATTTAACAATCGACTCTCTATTTCTCCTAATTCTACCCGGAAACCCCTTATTTTGACCTGGTAATCAACTCTTCCTAGAAATTCAATATTTCCATCGGGCAGCCAACGAGCCAGGTCACCGGTTCTGTAAAGACAGCTCATAGCTGATAGCTCATAGCTCATAGGGAGCTCTCCAGAACTGCTTGCTTTCTTTTCCCTCCTATCAGCTATGAGCCATGAGCTATGAGCTAAAATAAACTTTTCTGCTGTTAACTCCGGGTTGTTTAAATATCCCCGTCCCACCTGGATACCACCGATAAACAGTTCCCCGGGTACTCTTATAGGTACCGGGTTCATCCCTTTATCAAGGATATAAACAACGGTATTGGAAACCGGGCGGCCAATAGGAGGAAGCTCCGGTATATAATCAGTGGGATTCATGGTAAAAGCTGTAACCACATGCGTTTCAGAGGGGCCATAATGATTGTGAAGATAAACCTTATTTTCTGGCAAATACCGCTTGAATCTTTCATTGATAACCACCTGCTCACCAGCGGTAACTATATGATTAACACTGGCTGGAACCAATTGCAGGAAATCTTCTTCATTCATGACGAATTTCAAAAATGAGGTGGGTAAAAACAGGGTTTTTATGTGATGGTTTTTCACCTGTTTAAATAATGCCGGTACATCTGTTAAGGTGTCCCTGGAAACCAGGAACAACTGTCCCCCGGCCAGGAGAGTAGAAAAAATTTCCTGGGCAGACACATCAAACGTAATGGTGGTAAATTGCAGCACCCGGGAAAAATCGATTCCCGTATGGTTGTATTGATAACGGATGAGATTCACAAGATTGCCATGTTCCAACATGACTCCTTTGGGTCTTCCTGTGGAACCGGAAGTATAAATCACATACAACAAATCATCGGCCCGGTTGATTTGCTCCGGGTTCTCCGGGGGATATTGATTTAAGCGTCCGGGTATTTCATCCAGCAGGAGAATTTCCCGGGTTCTCTGGTTTGCCGGGAGTTTGGTTTTATCGCTCACAAAAGCAATGCCGCGAATTTCTTGTAATATATTTTCTCCAGGTAATTTCCTGTTGTTTTCTATCATTTTTTCCACCAGTTGCCCCAGGGTTAATTCCCCTTCCCCCAGCACCACGATATCCACGTTAGGGTCCTGGAGGATTAACTTATAATCACTGGTGGCATAAGGACCGCCGGCAATAATGGGTACACTGACTCCCCACTGCCGTATCATTAGTACTGCTTTATGGAAGAAATCTTTGTAAAACGACAGAGTGCGGATGCCGATCATATCCGGTTTAAAATCAGCAATGATCTGTTTTAATTCCGCGTAACTGTCAAAATCGATCCGGGATTTATACACTTTTCCATTGATACGCTCTTTAAACGTTTCATTGAGATAAGTCATCAAATAGAGTAAACCCAGGGGTTCTTCAATTTGATGATGCAGCATGTGTTCATGTTCCTGGGTAAATAGCTGGGAAAGGTCCAGGAGCAAAATCCTGAAGGCCTCCTTTGGCGGCGTTTTTACCGGGAAGTATTGGCTGATGTTTCCACAAAAATCCGGGGCCATGTACTGGTCTTCCTGCATTAATTTCACATCACCATTTCCCAATTCTTCCCTGGAAATCCCGGCATATTGGAGAATATCCTCAAAACAGTTCACCTCCGACGACAAATAACTGTCATATTTCTGGACCAGTTCATCCTCTGTGAGAATTTTCATTTGATAAGGCAAGACATGGACCAGGCGCTCCTGGGCAAAAAAATATTCTCCCATGAATTTGGCCTGGAATTGGCGGGTAAAATGTTTGGGAAAGGGTAGTGTATCGGGTAATTCATGAAATGCTAAATTGGCGGAGCGTTCGATTAATTCTCCTGGAATGCCGGTTTCAATGGCAAGCTTACACATATCGGTATTGGGAAAAATTTTCAACAGGTGCAAATTGGGGAAATGAACCCACCTCAAGGTTTTGAGAAAATCCAGTGTGATCATGGCTTCTTCTTCGGTCTCCGTGGGGAAACCGTGCATCATCTCCATTTCCAGTATCACCTGGGGATACGTTTCCGTGATATATTGCACATTCTCTTTGAATTTTTCCAGGTCCAGGTTCTTGCGGATTAATTTCTGTATCCTGGGAGATGCAGATTCAAGGGCAACATCCAGGTTAACAGTACCTGCTTGCACCATCAGGTCAATAAAATCCCTGTCCAGGATATCGCCGCGGAAACCATTGGGAAAAAACAACTGGATATCCATGCTGCTTTTGATAATGAGTTCCATGAGTTCAACGGCATTTTTCCGATCTAAATTAAATATATCATCGATAAAAACAAAACGCCGAATTCCCGCAGCAAACGCATAGGAGATTTCTTTAAAAATATTTCCGGCACTGCGGGTCACATGTTTTTTAGGCCAGATTTTATGGCAGTAGAGGCAACTGTAGGGGCATCCACGGGTACCCTGGAGCGTGATAGTATGTTTGGCCGGGGCTTCACCAATATATTGATGATATTTCCTATAATCAATCAAGGTCCGGTCAGGAATAGGTAATCTATCAAAATCCGTTATTTGAATCTGTGCCCGAGTAACCACGAGATTTTCATCAAAGGGTTTCATATTTTTCAAGCTGGTAATGGAGAATGGGGCCAGAACGTTTTGTTGGGTAAGCAGAAGGCAAGCCCCACTGTCATCAAGCATGGTCTGGATGCGCTGTTGGGGATAACCGGGATCAATGGGCAGGTATACCCCCCCTGCTTTTAATATGCCCAATATTCCCATGATCATCTCAATAGACCGCTCCATCATCAAACCCACCACGCTGCCTGGCCCAACGCTTTTTTCTCTCAATATATGGGCCAATTGATTGGATCGTTGATTTAATTCCTTGTATGTGATTGAAACATTTGAGCCGATGGGGTACAACATTGAACAACAAACACGATCCGGTGTTTGTTCTACCTGCTCCTGGAACCACTGGTGTATGGTCCGGTCGGTATCAACAATTTCTTCGCTCCCCCTGGAGATTTCAAGGATTTCTTGTTTCTCTTCTCCTGGAATAAGGGAAATATCAGACAGTTTGCTTCCAGTATTTCCAGGTAAATGGCGCACGATATTTCTCAAATAGTTGATAAACCGGTCAATGGTATGTGGAGCAAACAAGCGGGTACTGTATTCGACGGCAAAATATATGTGCTCTCCCAGGTCCAGGGCACTAAATACCAGGTCAAACCGCGAGGTCCTCTTCCTGTGTTTATAAGAATGTGAAGTGAGTTCTTTTATTCCAGTGTTGTCTATCTGGCTGAAGTCATTAGACGTATCCATCAAATTAAACATCACGTCAAACAGGGGATTCCGGCTGGTATCGCGATTGATTGCTATTTCTTCCACCAATTCCTCGAAGGGATATTCCTGGTTTTCGTATGCCTCTAAGGTTCGCTGCTTCACTTCATTTAAGAACTCTTTAAAGGTTTTATTTGCCCGGGGGTAATTTCTCATCACCAGAGTATTGACTATCATGCCGATGATATGCTGCAAGTCGGCATGACGCCTGGCAGCGGCAGGGGTGCCAACAATAATATCTTCCTGGCCGCTGAGTTTTGAATATAATATATTAAATACAGCCAGTAAACACATATAAAGAGTCACATCATTGGCTCTGGCAATATCTTTTATGATTTTTGTCTCCTCACCAGTTAAGGCAAAATTCACCCAATTGCCTTCAAAACCCTGCATGAGGGGCCGGGGATAATCTGTGGGCAGGTTTAATACCGGGAATTCATCGGAAAATTCGTTTATCCAGTATTTTTTCTGCTCTTTTACCCGTTCTGCCTGTTCCCGGCTGTTCTGCCACTCAGAATAGTCCTTATACTGGAATCTGAGGGGGGGAAGTTCTTTCCCTGACCCTGAATATAAAACCATAAATTCTTTTTCCAATATACGTTGAGATGCAGCATCTGTGATGATGTGATGCATATCGATAAAGAGAACCTGGCGGGAAGTTCCGATGTTTACAAGTTCAACCCTTAGAAGAGGTGGTTTGCTTAAGTCAAAGGGCCTGGTAAAATTTACCATAACCGTTTCAACCTCTTCTGTCCGGGCTGTTTCATAACAGCCCAGGGAAAAATCCAGTTCTTCATGGACCCTCTGGAGCGGTTCATCACGAACCATCTCAAATGACGTTCTCAGGGTTTCATGCCGGTCCAGCAATTTTCTAAAGGCTGCTTCCAGTTTTTCCCTATCCATTTCTTGCCCGGGGTCAACGGGTATCACATAAGGGATGTTATAGCCGGTACTACCCGGTACCAACTGCTGGAGGATATACAATCTCCTTTGCGCTGGCGAAAGGGGATAATATTCTTTTTCTTCCCCGGGTTCGATAGATGAATACTCCTCCCTGGTGCCGGCAGTAATATATTTTGCCAGTTCCCTTATTTTCGGTGTTTTGAATAGTTCTACCAGGGGTAATTTAACCTGCAGTTGTTCATGTACTTTGGCGATTAAAGCAGTTGCCTTTAAGGAGTGTCCCCCCAGGTCAAAAAAATCATCGTTTATGCCGATGTTTTCGGTTTTCATTTCCAGCACATCTGCCCATATGGCGGCCAATGTTTTTTCCACGGGACCGCGTGGAGGGATGCGTTTTTGTTTATCTTTGCCAGTCTGGGGATCCGGCAGCGCCTTTTTGTCCACTTTTTTGTTGGGAGTGAGGGGAATGGCATTCACCGGTACAAAATAGGCAGGGATCATGTATTGGGGCAATTTTTGGATGAGATAATTCCGCATATCCGGCAGGGACCGGCCGGGCCTCAACCGCAGGTAAGCACAGAGAACAGGGAAATGGTCTTTATCTTCACGGGTGACCACCACTGTTTCTTTGACAGCAGGGTGCGTCAGGATATGACTTTCGATCTCCGCGGGTTCGATGCGATAGCCCCTGATCTGTACCTGGTCATCGCTGCGGCTCAAATATTCCACGCTCCCATCCGTCAGTCTGCGGCCCAGGTCACCGCTTTTGTAAATGATTTCACCCGGGAAGTGAGGGATTGGGAAAAATCGCTGGCGGGTCAATCTTACGCGGTTCAGATAACCCCGTATGACACCGGTTCCACCGACAAAAATTTCACCGGTAACCCCCACAGGCATAGGATTCAGAACACTATCCAGGATATAAAGAGTGGTCTCCGGTATGGGCCTGCCAATGGGACTCATCCCCTGAGGGGAACGAATGTCGGATTCCTTTAAACGGTAATAAGTGACATGAACCGTGGTTTCAGTGATACCGTACATGTTTACCAGTTGGATCTCATCCGGGGAATACCTATCGAGCCAGGCGGATAGTTTTTGGGGCAGGAGTTTATCACCGCCGAAAATGACGTACCGTAAATGGCTATTTAATGAGTGTTCCGGGGATTTTGCCTCCACTTCAGCCAGGGCATAGAAGGCCTGGGGGGTCTGGTTCAACACTGTAATGCTGTGTTTTTTGATAAAAGCAAGAAACATGTTGATATCCCTCACAATTTCCTTTGCCGGGATGACCAACCGCCCACCCTTCAACAAAGCCCCATACATTTCCCACACGGAAAAATCAAAACAAAAAGAGTGCCCCATTACCCAGATGTCGTTTTCATTGAACTGGAAAGGCAATTGATCGTTAATTAACAGCCGCACCAGGTTCTGATGGGTTACCAGGCACCCTTTGGGACGCCCCGTGGTCCCGGAGGTGTAGATGACGTAAGCGAGGTTAGCAGAGCTAACCTCGCAGGTTAAGGTTAAGGTTGAGGTTGAGGAGGATAACTGATTAGAGATATAGATTAGCTCAATGGGTTTCTCCTTAACCTTAACCTCAACCTTAACCTTAGCTGCTGGCGCAGCCAGCAATATCTTTGCATTGCTGTCTTTCAACATATAATTGATGCGTTCCTCCGGGTAATCCGGGTCTATGGGCAGGTAAGCCCCCCCTGCTTTCAATATGCCCAATATTCCGATGATCATCTCCAGGGAACGCTCCACCATAATTCCAACAATATTGTCCGGCAGGACACCTTTTTCCTTTAACACCTGCGCCAATTGATCGGAACTTCGATTCAATTCCCTGTAAATTAATTGAACGGGTTCCTCGGTTCGTTTCCCTTTATTGGCCGGGGGTGCCGCCCCCTTGCCAACTACCGCAGCGCTGTCAGGCGTTCGCTGCACCTGTTCTTCAAATAATCCGTGAATGGTTTTGTCTTCCGGGTAATGGGCACGGGTCCGGTTCCACTGGACAAGGAGCCGGTGACGCTCATCATTGGTTAAAATAGCCAGGTGGGATATTGGCTGGTCCGGTGCCTGGAAGATGCTTTCCAGTAAGACCTTGTAGTGCTGGATAAAACAGGAGGCAAACGAATCGTCATAGTAATCATTATTGTAAACCAAAACCCCGGGGAAACATTCTTCACCTCCCTGGATAAAAAGGTTTAAATCGTATTTTCCCCACCCCAGGTTGGTTTCAATATATTTTATTTCCAGGCCCCTGACCGGGGGAACCTGGAAGGGCTTTTCCCGGTATTGAAAGAGAACATCGAAAAAAACTGTTCGACTCATGTCCTTTTGGGGGTTTAGCTCCAGTGCCAATCGGTCAAATGGTATGTCCTGGTGTTTATGGGCCTGTTCCACGGTGTGGATTATATTGGGAAGAATTGTGTTAAAGGACATTTGCCCGGTAATGGTGGTGCGTAACACCAGCAAATTGGCAGCCGGGCCGACAAGGCTTTTGGTGCCGGGTAGATGGCGATTATCCACACAGGTTCCCAGGGTGATATCTTCCTGGCCGCAATACCGGTGCAAAAGGACTTTAAAGGCAGCCAACAGCAGTACATCGTTCCCGGTACTTTTTTCTCTGCAGAACTCCTTAATTTTTGTGCTCAACCTTACTGGTAATTGGAAAGAGACTCTTCCTTCCTGGAAGGTATGGATGGCGGACCGCCGGATCCTGGTGGGCAGCTCCAAAGGAGTTAGGTGAGTCAACTGCCGTCTCCAATAAAAGAAAAGCGATTCCAGGAAATCCCGGGGCAGCTCCCGCTGCCATTGGGAAAAGTCAGCGTAATGAAGAGGCACATCAGGCAGTACCGGGGATAACCCCTCTTGCAGGGCCTGGTAACACCGGGCAAGCTCAGCAGCTATGATACCCAGGGAACACCGGTCCGATACCAGGTGGTGCAAGGTGATAACTAAAAAATGTTTAACCGTTGATACCTTGATCAATACTGCCCGGATCAAAGGTTGTCCCTCCAGGAAGAAGGGGCGCCTGGCTTCCTCTAATGCCATGTCTAACCCGCTGCTGCCATCTGCCAGGTCCAGGACCTGGAGCGTGATGTCTATCCCGGGTTCCACCAGTTGAAACAATTGGTTTTCCACTGTAATCATCGAGGTGCGCAGGGCTTCATGCCGGTTAATAACGGTGTTTAGACCCTGTTCCAGCAAGTGTGGGTCCAATGCCCCTTTTATCTCCAATATTAATGGAATATTGTGATATCTAGGGCCGAATTCGTAAAGGTCTTCATACTCGAACTGGTGGATAAACCACAACCGTTCCTGGTGATATGATGCTCTTACTTTCACTTTTTATCTCCAATATCACCTATTGACCTTGATGGGATTGATGCATTTATGCATTTATTGGTTCCTTGAAATACGCTTTATCAAAGGGGTTTGGGGCATTGATTCCAACTCCAACCTGGACACAATGGAACCGGGTTCTTCCAGGACTGTTTCCAGCAATTTTCTAAAACGATTGGCCATTCGCTCAATGGTGATCGATTCAAATAAATCCGTATTGTATTCAAAAAGGATATCCATTGTTCGCCTGCGCTCTACAAAATAAATGGTCAGATCAAACTTGGTGGTCCTGGGGGCAGTGTCAAAAACCGTTACCTGGATATTTCCTTTGCTGCTTGTACTTACAGCTTCCTGGTGATCAACATTGTAATTCAACATATCCACTGCCACATCAAAAATAGGATGCCTGGACCTGCTGCCGCTTCTCCCCAGGTTCTCTACCAAACAATCAAAGGGATATGCCTGATGCTGGTAAGCTTCAAGCAAAACGGTTTTAACGCTATTTAAAACAGCGGCAAAGGTATCCCCGGGATGGAAACGGGTGCGCAGTACCAGGGTGTTTAAGTAGTAACCCACCTGAGCATGCAAGTCTGCATGTTCCCGACCGGCAATGAGGGTTCCCAGTATGATATCTGTCTGGCTGGTGTAATGATAAAACAGGAGTTTCAACGCGGTTAACAGCGTCATGAAAAGGGTTACATCAAGGGTCTCACTAAAGGCTTTCAACTTTTCAAAAAACACCTCTTCAAAGGTGAATACCACTATATCACCATTGTAGGTTTGAACCGCAGGCCGTTCTTTATCCAGGGGTAATTCCATTCGCGGAAGTTTACCTTCCAACCGGCTTAACCAGTATTCCCGCTGCTGGTTTAACGGTTCTCCTTTTAATTGCTCATTGTGCCACACAGCATAATCTTTGTATTGAAGCCGCAGGGGTTTTAGCGGATTCGGCATCCCTGCCAGGAATGCTTCATACAAGATCAACATTTCTTTGATGATTATATCAAAGGATAAATAGTCACCGATAATGTGGTGCATGTTTAAGTAAAAAACATGCCTGTCTTCTTCCAGGCGAATAAGCGCGGCCTTCAATAGGGGACCCCTGGATAAATCAAAGGGCAAAACCGATTCCTGTTCCACCCATTCCCGGGCTTTTGTCTCCTTTTTTGGCGTCCCTTCCAGGTCAATATAATTTATTTTAAAACCCACCTCTCCTGGTGGTAATATATTTTGTTTGGGTTCGCCGCCAATGAAGAGGAAAACAGTCCTGAAGCTTTCATGACGCTCCACCAGGGCTTCAAAGGTTTGCTCAAACCCCGGGATATCCAATTTTCCTTCCACCAGCCTGGCGGTAGGAATGTTAAAGGCAATGGAAGCGGCCCTCACCTGGCTCAAGGCCCACACCCGTTTCTGGGCATGGGAAAGATCGTAATATTCTTTTGCCTCTGAAGGCATTATAGGAGCATACAGGGTTTTCCCTGCTGCGGTTATCCATTGTGCCAATTCCCGGATGGTGGGGGATGTAAACACCTGTACCAGGGGTAAATTCACATTGAAAACTTTATGAACCCTGGCAGCCAATACGGCGGCTCTCATTGAATGCCCACCCAACCCGAAGAAATTCCTGTTTATGCCAATAATACCTGGCTGAATTCCCAGGACCTCAGACCATATCTCCACCAACTTCGCTTCGATTTCATTTCCCGGTGCCGTATAAGTTTCTTCGGTTTTTACCTCCGGTTCGGGCAGCGCCTTTCGATCGATTTTGCCATTGGGGGTCAGGGGGATTGTCTCAATGGGCATCAAATAAGTGGGAATCATATAATCCGGCAAAAGTTTTGATAAATTCTGCCTGATTTCAGCATGGGAAAGCGCTTTGATGGCAACAAAATAAGCACACAGATATTTTTCACCACTTTCACTCTCCCGGGCCAGGACTACCGCTTCTTTAATGTCAGGGTGGTCCAATAACCGGTTTTCAATTTCCCCCAATTCGATTCGGAATCCCCTGATCTTTACCTGGTAATCAACCCTTCCTAAAAACTCGATGTTTCCATCCGGCAGCCACCGCACCAGATCGCCGGTTTTGTAGACTTTTTTAGAAATATAGGTCCTATAGGACCTATAGGACTTATAGGAAGCAGAAAGAAATTTCTCTGCTGTTAATTCCGGCCGGTTAAGATAACCCCTGGAAAGATTGCTGCCGCTGATACACAGTTCCCCGGGCACCATGACCGGCTGCAATTGATAATATTTATTCACTATATACAGCCGGGTATTGTTTACCGGCTTTCCAATGGGAATATTTACGTAATCCCTCTCTACAACAAAACTGGTGGTTACCACGGTGCTTTCCGTAGGGCCGTAATTGTTCACCAACCGGTAATTTCTCTTTTTATACGTTCTCAATTTATCGCCGCCCGTTAACAACAACCTTAACGAATGATTTTCAAAGGCCATAAACTGCTCGCATACCTGGGTAGGCAAAAACGCAATAGTGATGTTATTTTTCTCAAAGAAACGATTTAATCGATGAATGTCTGTTTTAATATCCCGGTGAATAATATAAAGAGCTGCCCCTGAGATTAAATAGGGGAAAATTTCCCACACAGAAGCATCAAACGAGAAACTCGCATACTGGGTGGCATGGTCTTTTCCAGTGACTGTATAATACCGGTTGTGCCAGGCACACAGGTTTGCCAGGGAACGGTGCACAATCATCACTCCCCGGGGCCTGCCCGTAGAACCAGAAGTGTAGATAAGGTAGCATAGGTGAGTAGGGTGAGTGAGGTGAGTGAGGTGAGTAGGTTCCTTACTCAACCCACTTACCTCACTCAACTCACTCAACAAAATCTTTGCTCCGCTGTCTTTTAACATGTAATCGATTCGCTGCTGCGGGTAATCCGGGTCAATAGGCAAATAAGCACCCCCGGCCTTTAATATTCCCAATATGCCGATAATCATATCGACAGACCGTTCCATATTTATTGCCACGATATCGTCCACAAGTACACCTTTCTCTCTTAACACCTCCGCCAATTGATTGGCTTCTTTGTTCAGTTCCCTGTAAGTAATGGAGATATTTCCATGCATCCATGCATCCGTGCATCCATGCCCTTTACCAACTACAGCAACACCGTCAGGCCTTCTCTCTACCTGTTCCGCGAACAATTCATGGATGGTTTTATTCCCGGGATATTCCCTCAATGTATCGTTAAAGTCAAATAATAACTGTTTCTTCTCATCTTCACACAGGATACCTATTTCCCATAACCTTGTTCCCGGGTTTCCCAGGACAGAAGATAAGATTTTCTTAAAATAACGGGTAAATCTCTCCATTGTTCCCGGTTTAAACAAACGGGTACAGTATTCAAAATAGCATGCTAACCGCTCCCTTTCCTCCAGTACGGTTAATGTGATATCAAACTTTGATACTCCAATATTGGTTTCAATGGGATGCCCTAAAGATATGTCCTGGTTTTCTAACTGGTTCTGGAGGTCGAACATGACATCAAACATCGGGTTCCTGGAAGCATCTCTTTGAACAGATACATGTTCTACCAGGATTTCAAAGGGGTAATCCTGGTTTTCCAGAGCCTCCAGGGAGCATTCTTTAACCTCTTTTAAAAAATCTTTAAATCTTTTTTCACCGGCCGGGTAACTCCTCAGGGCCATGGTGTTGATAAATATCCCCACCACATCCTGGGTTCCTGCCAGTCTTCTTCCTGCTGCCGGGCTTCCCACCACGATATCTTCCTGGCCGCCCAAACGGGAGAGAAAAACATAAAAAATCCCCAGCAATACCATAAAAAGGGTGACATTCTCTTCCAATGCCAATGTTCTTAACGTTTTGGTCTCTTCTTCATTGACTATAAATGGCATCACATCCCCGCTAAATGACTGGATGGCCGGTCGTGGAAAATCAAAAGGCAAATTCAATACCGGGATTTCATCGTTAAACTGGTTAAACCAAAAGACTTCCTGTTTTTTTATAAATGCTTTTCCTGCTTCGCTGTTTTGCCATCCTGAAAAATCTTTGTATTGGATGGATAATCCAGGCAATTGGTTACTTCCTTCATATAGGGTGGCAAAATCCCTTGATATTATCATATAGGAGGTCCCATCCACGGCAATATGATGGACATCAAAAATCAACAGGTACTTTTCCCCTGGTAATGCCGCGATTTTTACTCTCATTAACGGCGCCCGGGTTAAATCAAACGGACGGATAAATGCCCGGACCAGTTCATCGACTTCTTTCTCCCCGCCCCGGTAAGATGAATACTCCACCTGGAAATCCTTGTTACCGGGTTCATGAATGACCTGTACAGGTTCTTCATCGATCATATGAAATGAAGTCCTTAAACTTTCGTGTCGATGGATCAATAATTGAAATGCCTGTTCCACGTGCTGCATGTCCACTTTTTCTTCAATGGTCATAACCATGGGGAGGTTATAAGTGGTTCCGATGCCCCCCATTTTGTTTAACACATACATTCGTTTTTGCATCGGGGATAGGGGATAGTATTCGCGTTTTTCTATTGGTGCGATGACAGCATAAGTGGGGGCTTCCACTGCTGTTTCCCTGCCCTCTGCCGAAATATCCAACTGCGCTGTCAGCTCTCTGACGCGCGGGGAATTAAATATCTTTCTCACTGAAATGTCCACATTAAACTCTTTCTTTATCTTGGCGATCATGGAAGCGGCTTTTAAAGAGTCACCGCCCAATTCAAAGAAATCATCGTTTACCCCCACCTGGTCGATTCCCAGGAGTTCCTGCCAGATATTGGCCATTTTTTGTTCCCCGGGGCTGCCAGGGGCGACGTAGGCAGCACTGATATCGGGTCGTGAATGCACCGAACCCGCAGCGCCTGGCTCCTGCACTCCCAGCAGGCCCGATTCGGCACCAGGAACATTGACCGCTTGACTGGTGGTGATAAGGGCCTCCAGGTCAACCGTGGATACCACCACTTGGGGCAGGTTCTCACCAAGGATGCGGGTAAACGCCTCAACACCTTCCGCCGGCAATATACCATGCTTCACCAGCTCACCATAACCGCTCTTCGGTTCCAGGAGTTCTTCACCCAAATCCTTTGACACCCGGGCCGGCAGTTCCCCATGTTCCCTGGCCTTAAGACTTTCCAATATCTCTTCTGAAATTTCCATCAAAGTAAATCTTTCAATATCCACCAATTCCACACCCTGTTCATCCATGAGAGTAACGTTAAATTTCAGGAAATCCTTATGAACACTCCCATCCCCATCCTCCACCAACCGGCCGTGGGCGTATAGCCTCGCGGGCAGCGCCTGCTTTACCAGCAACTTCTCGTAGGAATACGGGATATAAGGCTCCTGGGTAACACTCCCACTAAAAAATGACGTGGCCATATCCAGCAGGGAAGGATATAACGTATACCGGTCCAGTTCATGGATAAATTCCTCCGGCAGTTCCATAAAAGCAAGACCTTCGTTATTACCGGTCTGTATGGTCCTCAAGTTTCTCCAGCGGGGACCGAAAATCAACAAGCTGTTATCTATATCTACTTCCCAGGTAGATGCTGCATCGATTTCGTTTCGATTACATCTCTTTTTAATGGCATTAATGTCATGTATTTTGGGTTCCTGGTGCGATCCCGCCGCCAAAACCATTTCTCCTCTGGCATGATACTCCCATTTATTTTCACCCGGTTGGATTCGGCTCCGAACCAAAAATCCATACCCTTCATCTTCCTGTTTTACAATCATTCGCACCTCTCTTTCCTCACCTTCCTTCATCATCAGGGGGTTAAGGAAAAACACGCTGCGGATTTCTACGGCCCCGTTTTTATTTCCTGACTGGTGTTTAAGGGCGGCAGCAGCCATTTCCAGGTAGGTAACCCCGGGAATAATCCCATTTCTCTCTTTTGATCGGTGGTCACTCAATACCCAGTGGCGGCTGATACTGAAATAGGTGGTATAGATATAAACCGTTTGCCCGCTGCTGCCCGGGAGTACGCCATTGGTGTAATGATCGAACAAGGGATGGTCCATGGGGTGAGGCTCCGGCCATCGATGTCGGTTATCTCCTGCCGATCGTTTGGCGGCCTCCACGGCCATTCCCACTTCCTGCCAGGCATCCCAGTTAATGCTGACAGTAAAGGTTTGATTGGTCCCCACAGAATTCTTATAAAAGGCAAAGGCATCCAGGAAGGCATTGCCGGCAAAATAATCCACCTGCCCTATGGCGGGTAGTACTGAACCAACCGAAGAGCAGAGGATCATAAAGTCAGGGTGGATACCTTGCAAGGCATTGTTAAGGGCCAACGTACCCTTGACTTTGGGTGCCAGCACAGCGTCGGCCATTTCCCTGGTTTTTAACTGGATCACTCCCCCACCCGGCACACCCGCCGAATGAATCACGCCGTTGATGGTTCCCCACCGGCTGCTCACCTCTTCAATGACCTTCCGCATTCCCCCTTCATCACTCACATCCACACTATATACCTGTACTTCCGCACCCAGGGATTCCAGCTCTCTGACGCTGCGGATTTTCCGGCTGATAGGGTCCAGGCTGGGGTGGGTATTGAGCCACTCTTCCCGGTCCTTCCCGGTGGGGAAAGCAGAACGACCCGTGAGGATGAGTTTGGCCTTCACTGTCTTTGCCAGGTGACGGGCCAGCACCAGGCCAATGCCTCCCAGTCCACCGGTAATTAAATAAACACCCCCTTCCCTTAACCGCGGGTTTGCCCACCCCGCTTGATTTAAGGGTACAGGTTCGTAGCTCCTCACAAACCGGTAATTTCCACGATAGGCAATCACAGTATCTCCAGGGGAAATTCCCTGGTGAAATTCTTTTAACAACTGATTCATCAGCCACTGGTTATTCCTGTTAACCGGGTCTCCTGGAGGAAACATTATATCGATGCAGCGGCATTTGATGTCCGGGTATTCCTGGGGGATTGTCATTAACGGTCCCAGCACTACTGCCTTCTCCGGGCACACCACCTTATGGTCCCACACCTCCTGCATGCCATTGGTCAATACTGTAATGTGTATCTCATCACTAAAATCCTGCTTACCCAGGGCCTTTGCCAGGTAGAGCAGGCTGTAAAATCCATGTTCCAGGGATTTTTCGACTCTTTCCCCTGGTAAGTCACTGCTGTTATTGTCGTTATCCCCCCCAGTAAGATTCCACAAATGAACAATCCGGTTGGGAATTCCACCGGCGTCATGAAGTGCCTGGATTAACATCTCATAATTATTTTCCTGGCCGGGATGAATGGTGTATGAAGGGTATAAATCGTCTTCCTGGCTCGCAAATCCCTCACCTATCTTCACCACCGTTAAAGTTACACTATTTTCATTGGTATTCTCTATCAGCCGGTTAACCAGTTGAGAAGCAAAATCATTATCATTATCACCAACAAACACCAACCATCTATGTGGAACCTCTTCACTGGATTCTTTTTTACTGCCAGGAGAAATAATTGATGGTCTCCAGGAAGGAATATAAAACCAATCGGTAATATCGAGTCTTTTACCGGGTGCAAAACGTCCGGGAATTCCTTCCCTGATCATTGCCATGGGATTTCCATTGATCCAGTAAGGTTTCCGTTGAAACGGGTAGGTGGGAAGACGAAGACGCTGTCTCCGTTCTCCCGAATAAAACCCATTCCAGTCAATGGGCGTTCCATAAAGCCACATTTGACCGATTTTATTTAATAAATAATACTCATCGGATACCTCTTCTTTGGGGTGCCTGACCAGGTTGACCAACTGGTGCCCGGGCTGCTTCCCCGGGTGCTGGCGCACAAAAGTATTTAATGTGCGCCCCGGGCCTACTTCTATAAAAACCGAATGGCTCTCTTTTAATAATTCAGCGGCCCCATCGGCAAAACGAACCGTGCTGCGTAAATGCCTGGCCCAATACCCCGGGTCAACAGCATCGTCAAGGCTAATCCATTGACCGGTTACATTGGATATAAAGGGAATAATAGGTTCATTTGCTTTGACCCGCGCTGCCTTCTCTTCAAAGGTGTTTAAGATGGGGGCCATCATTTGGGAGTGAAAGGCATGGGAGGTGTGGAGTTTACGGCATTGAAGCCCCTTTTCCTTCAATTGATAAGCAAACGTGTCAACGGCTTCATGGGGCCCGGAAACCACACACTGGGAAGGGCCATTCACCGCAGCCAGGTCCAATTCTCCTTGATCGAATAAAAAGGGTTTTAATTCTTGTTCGGATAGAGACACACTTACCATGCTGCCACCGGGCATTTGCTGCATTAATTTTCCCCGCCACACCACAAGGATTAACGCATCCTCTAAGGAAAACACCCCGGAAAGACAGGCAGCTGTGTATTCACCAATGCTGTGACCTATCATGGCGTAAGGCATGATTCCCCAGGACATTAATAATTTAGCCAGGGCATATTCAAAAGCAAAAATCACCGGCTGGGTGATTTCGGTCTGGTTTATATCGATTGCCGGATGAATATCTAATCCTTCGCGTCCCTTCGCGTTCTTCGCGGCTTCTTCTAAAGGATAAAGAATTCCTTTGATATCGTATCCCATGATCGGGGCCAGTATTTCGAAACAGCGGTCCATTTCTTCCCGGAATACCGGCTCCTGTTGATACAATTCCCTTCCCATGTTCACATACTGGCTTCCCTGTCCGGGAAACATAAATACCACCCGTTTCTCATCCTTTTCGTAATGCGTCTGCATGCCAGATTCATGACCTGTGGATTCCAGGATATCCAGGGCTTCTTTCACATCCGAGCATACCAGCATTCGTTTGTGTTCAAACGCTTTTCTTCCCACTTTTAATGTATAGGCCGCATCGGCCAGGTTGACATGGGGATTCTCTTCCAGGTAGTTTATAAAATTTTTCGTGGTTTGTTCAAGGGCATTTGCTGTCCTGGCAGACAAGACGATTAATTGATACGGCCGCCCTGCTCCCTGTCCCCTGCCCCCTGCAGGTGAGGAAGGACCGCTAGGCCATTCCTCTACTATAACATGCGCATTGGTCCCACCAACACCAAAGGAGCTGATGCCTGCTCTTAAGGGATATTCACTGCTTTTCCATTCCTGCACCCGGGTATTGACAAAAAAGGGACTGTTTTCAAAATCGATTTTAGGGTTGGGTTTTTCATAATTCAAACTGGGCGGAATTAACCGGTGTTTCATCATCAATGCCACTTTGATGAGACCCGCTGCCCCTGCACCTGTATCCAGGTGACCGATATTGGTTTTCAAAGACCCAATAGCACAGGAATGCTTTTTATACGAGGGTGCCCGGTCCGGGGGTGCGAATGCCAGTTTTAAAGCTTCGATTTCAATGGGGTCACCCAATTCAGTCCCGGTTCCGTGAGTTTCCACATAAGTAATGGATTCGGGTTCCACCTCTGCCATATACAGGGCTTTCTGGATGCACCGGGCCTGTCCGTCCACTGCCGGCGCAGAAAAACTGCTTTTCACCATACCGTCGTTATTCGCAGCAAAACCCTTTATAACTGCATAAATACTATCACCATCAGCAATGGCGTCATCCATGCGTTTCAATAAAACCACCCCACCTCCCTGGGAAAATACCACCCCTTTAGCCTTTGCATCAAAAGCCCGGACATAGCCATCTTGAGAATAAATCAAACCATTTTCATAAATATAACCTCCACCTTTCGCATTTTCCGGCATCACCGACACACCCCCGGCTAAGGCAGCATCACATTGACCCGTCAATAATCCCCGACAGGCCAGGTCTACTGCCACCAGCGACGTAGAACAAGCCGTGTGCATGGATATGGCCGGCCCTTTTAAATCCAACTTGTGGGCAATACGGCTGGGTAAATAATCTTTATCACTCAATGTTCCTGAAGTAAATATCCCCAAAAGATCACTTTTCCCGGAAATAATGGTTAATACCTCCCAGGAATGATTGGAGGCCCCCCCGGCAAAAATACCAATAGAGCCACTGTAAGTAGAAGGGTCACACCCGGCATCCTCCAGGGCCTCCCAGCATATCTCATAGAAAATGCGGGTCTGGGGGTCTAATGTTTCTGCCTCCAGGGGAGAATAACCAAAAAAGAACGCGTCAAAGTCTTCCACATCATCCAGTATTCCTATTGCTTTTACATAATTGGAATCTTTGACATCCACCGGGTCAATATTGGGATTCTCTAACAATTCCTCTTCTGTAAAAAACCGGATAGAGTTAACACCATTTTTCAAATTTTCCCAGAATTCATGGATGTTATTGGCCCCGGGAAATCTCCCACTCATCCCAATAATTGCTATTTCTAAACCGTTTCCTTCACTTTTTTCGTGCATGTTGGGCTCCTAATGTCTTTTTAACCGTTTGTTTCAAAATCGTCTGTGACCGTTGTAATGATTCAACCGGTTGAATTGGCTGCCCTTTCTTACCCCGGGGAACTGCTATTCCTTGCTCTTCCTTTAAATACCGGGCAAAAGTACTAATGGTAAGGTATCTATACAAAGAAACCACAGGGATATTGTTTCCCAACGCTTGTTTCAGTTTATTGGTGAGCTGGAGAATATTTAATGAATTGCCGCCAAGCTCAAAGAAGTTATCATGAATTCCTACTTTGTCCTTTTTAAGTACCTTCATCCAACATTGGGCAATTTTCTCTTCCAGTTCTGTCTGCGGGGCCTGAAAAGCGGTTCCCCTCTGTGCCAAAAATCCATCAGGCTCGGGCAGCGCCTTCCGGTCTATCTTCCTGGCAGCGGTCAAAGGAAAATGCGTCATGGGCACAAAATAAGAAGGAATCATATAATCAGGCAATCCCCGGGACAGGAATTCCCGGAAGACCTCATCTTTGTTTTCACGGTCTTTGTCAACAGGTAGATAATAAGCACAGAGAAACTTATTACTGTCTTTATCCTCCCTGACAATCACCACCGCTTCCTTTACCATCTCATGCTTCATCAACCGGTTCTCGATCTCCGCTAATTCAATTCGAAATCCCCTGATTTTTGCCTGGTGATCCATCCGCCCCAGGAATTCAATATTCCCATCCGCCAACCACCGCGCCAAATCACCAGTCTTGTAGAGGTAGCTCATAGNNGTAGCTCATAGCTGATAGCTCATAGCTCATAGGGAGCTCTCCAGGACTGCTTGCTTTCTTTTCCCACCTATCAGCTATGAGCCATGAGCTATGAGCTAAAATAAACTTTTCTGCGGTTAATTCCGGGGCGTTTAAATAACCGCGGGTCACTCCGGCACCAGCAATACATAATTCACCCGGTACGCCTATAGGTAATAATTGATGATGATAATCCAGGATATAAATCCTGTAATTGGCTATGGGTTTGCCTATAGGAAGAGTAGGCCGTTTCCCTGCCAAAATACCCGGATCTTTTAAATTATAATAGGTGGCACATACAGTGGTCTCTGTAGGACCATAAGTATTATAAACATTTCCTATTTTTAAAAGATGAGCAACATATTCCTCTTTCAGGACATCTCCACCACTGATAAATGTATGAACACTTTGCAGGCTTCCCGGCAAGCTGTCCCCGGCACCCGATGATATCAATGATTCGTGAAATTTATTAAACTCATTTAATAACAAAGGAGTACAATCGATAATATTCACTTGATGCCTGGCGATTAACCGGAATAATAGATCAAGATCATTTTTTTCAACCATGCCGGGAAAAACAATCTTTCCACCTTTTAACAGGATTGGAAAAACCTCTTCTACAAATACATCAAAGGAGTAAGAAGCCAATTGCATGATTGTATCACCCGCTATCATTTCAAATTCCCGATAAAAAGCATACAAATAAGCCACCACATTCCCATGCTCCACAAGAACACCTTTGGGTTTCCCTGTAGTACCGGAAGTGTAGATGATGTAGCATAGGTGAGTAGGGTGAGTGAGGTGAGTGAGGTGAGTGAGGTGAGTGAGGTGAGTAGGGAGTTCCTCGTTCAGTTCACTGGGTTTAACCACCTCAATTCCCCCACTCACCTTACTCAACTCACTCAACTCACTCACCAAAACCTTTGCATTGCTGTCTTTCAACATGTAATCGATGCGTTCCCGGGGATAATCCGGATCAATAGGCAGGTAAGTCCCCCCTGCTTTTAATATGCCCAATATCCCGATGATCATCTCCAGGGAACGCTCCACCATAATTCCAACAATCGTGTCCGGCAGGACACCTTTTTCTCTTAACACCTCCGCCAATCGATTGGCTTCTTTGTTCAATTCCCTGTAAGTAATGGAAATATTTCCATGCATCCATGCATCCATGCATCCATGCCCTTTGCCTATAACAGCAGCACTGTCAGGTGTCTTTTCCATTTGCTGCTCAAATAATTCATGGAGGGTTTTATCTGCGGGAAAGTGGCTTTCCGTATTATTAAAATCCAACAACACCTGTTTTTTCTCCCCAGGGGATAACATGTCTATATCCTGGACCTCCTGGTCAGGATTTTCAATAATATCCCCCAGGATACACTCCCAATGATGCGCCATGCCTTCCAGGGCCTCTTTTTCAAACAACTCTTCCCTGTAATTGAACACCACATCGATATGATCCGTTTTTTTCGTTATACCGACGGTTACATCGTAGTGGGTTTGTTCCACCATGGAGTATGAACGGACGGCCAGTTTCCCTCCTGTTTTTAATCTCCTGTCCAAAGGGTAATTTTCCAACACCATGATGGTATCGAAAAGTGTTTCTCTGCTGTCGATTTCGCTGTATTTTTTTATGTCCACCAGGGAAGCCGCGGAATAGGGTTCTCGTTGGCGAAGGATTTTCCCGGTTCTCCGGATTAATGTTGTAATGTTCTCACCCTGGATGCTGTGCACCCTCAGAGGCACTGTATTAATAAATAACCCCACCATATCCTCAATCCCCTTTATCCCTGCTGTCCTCCCGGACACGGTGGTGCCGAACAGCACATCATCGCTGTTGGTGTACCTTTGCAGCAGTACCCCCCAGGCGCTGTACAGCAACGCGGCCAACGTTACTTTATGCTGCACAGTAAATTGCATCAATTTATCCACTGTGCCCTTTTCAAACCTGGTCCGGTACTTCCTGGGGCCAACCTCTCGTTCACCCCCTTTTGCATCCGATTTCGGTCTCACCGGCAATCCCAGGGACCTGTCAACTCCTTTTAAATGATTTTTCCAGAAAACCACCTCCCGGGATGCTTCCCGCTGCTGGGACCATTTGATAAATTCCTTAAATTTCGTCTTTACTGATGGGATAACTGGCTCTCCCCGGCACAGCTTATCATAGGCCTGGAAAAATTCCTTTAAAATAATCCCGGTGCTCCACCCATCAAACAATATGTGGTGATTACTGATAATCATATAATGGTCGGTTTCCGATATTTTACATAAAGTGACCCGGAACGGCACTTCCCGCAAATCAAAGCCCTTCTCCCGGTCTTCCTGTTTTATCTTTTCCAGGCATAGACGCTGCTGCCCCTGGTCTTGGACCGTGGAAAGATCGAAAAATCTTATATCCGGGCTGTGCTGCTTGAGTACCACCTGGGTCGGTTTGTCCAGTTTTTCCCAGCGGAAAAAGGTTCGCAGGATCTGGTTGGCCTGTACTACATTATTCCAGGCCTTTTCAAAGGGGTTCCAGGCCAGGAAGCCCGATAACTCCAGGCTCAATTGCTCAAAATACAAATCCCTGCGGTGCTCCTTCAAATAATGAAAAAGCATCCCTTCCTGCATCGGGGTTAAGGCAAGAATATCTTCGATGATGTCTTTATCGATTTTTTTCATTTTGACAACTCGCGCTGCAGACCTCCCCGGGGCTGGAACCCAGTTAGTGGAATTCCATCATTCCAGGTTATTGTGAACGCAACGTGAACTAAGTCCTAACTTCTATTTAATTTGCCAGAGATAGCTGATTTTAAAAAACAGACCGTTTCTTACATTTATCAGATCGCCCTGTCCGGGAATCCATTGATTATTTTGCCATTCTCTACTTTCATAAAGTGAACCGTATCCCAGGTGCAGGACTGTCCCTGGTATTAACGTGAAAGATGCCAGTAGATCGGTCAAAAGCTTCTTTTGAAAACTATCGTACCTGACAGCACCGCGTATAAAGAAATACCTGTTAAACTGGTAGATGGCAAGTAGATTATATATATCGACCGTATAGACTTTTTGTTTGTCAGCTTTCCTGCGAAGCGCATTATGAAGGAACTCAAGCTCAATGTATAAATTGAGACCCGGTTGCAGGATAGAGAAAAATCTTAATTGATCTCCCGTACCCAGGAAAGGCTCTTCGGGATCGTAGTAAATTTGATCTCCATGCCTGTAGATGGCTTCCAGGTATAACCATTGGAAGATCTGCAGCCTCCCGAAATATTCCAGGAAATATTGGTCAAACAATTGTCCTTGCCATGCTTCTTTGCCATTTTGATATTTAATTTTGAGAATCCCCATTCGGGCAAGATAAAATTCTAACCCCAGGGCCCAGTAAGAATCATCCAGACCGGTGCCCATATCATGCAATTTCGAGTATTGAAAATAAGGATGGATCATCCTCAGCCAGGAGTCTTCTTTGTTCTTCAAGTAAAGGCTTGGCCCGATATAAAACACACCTCGACTAATATCGGTACGCTGTTGGAACGCCGAATCCATGATAAAATTCTTGTCATATCGTTCATAGGCTGCCATTACCGTGAAATTGGGGACCCGGTATTTAAACATGGCATTAAAAGCGCCGCCGGTTTTAAGCGGGGCATTGGTTTCTTCCTGTGTGCGGCTGTAAAGGTAAGACCCGGTGAACCTGGCATTTTTAAAAAAGCGATACTGGAAATCTAACCCCACTGCATTATTTTGACCTCCTGCAAAATGCCGACCAGAGTATAAGACTCCCAGTAAATTATCGCTGCCCAGGCTATACCTGGCCCGGGCAATTCCCCAGAAAGCCTCTTTTCCTTCATTGGGATTGATTCCATTTTCCCATGGTCGGCCCGGGGCTTTGTCATTGGCAGCCAGGACAGCAAACCCTATTCTACCCGCAGTCCCGCTTAATTTTGCGGCCCAGGTGGGGTCTACAATACGACGGGTATGAACCGCCGAAATCATCATCCCTTGATAAATTAATCCATAACTGACCAAGTCCATGATCCGGGAAACGATGCTAAAGTCAAAGGTATCCATCCCCTCCATGAAAAATGGCCGCTTTTCAATGTAAAATAGCGGGTATCGTTGATTGACTTCCATCTGGAAGGCATCACTTTCCACCTGGCTGAAATCCGGATTGATAGTGGCCTCTGTCGTGATTGAAGTGGCAATACCATATTTAAAACCTATACCGATATTGGTGGCAGTATCACTTTCTCCCCACTCGTCCGCATTTTTCCTCTCAGTATCTCGATTGTAGGTAAAATTGGGAAGCACTTCCAATGCCAGGTGGGGTTTAAGGTCATTGTAAATAACTGTCTTCATAAAGTTGAATTCGGTTTGGCCCGGTTCTACTTCCGGCCAGGTGCCGGCGGCCCCAAGATGAAGAATCTTTCTAACAAACAGGACCCCCATTTTCACCTCTTTACCACCCTTGAAGCGAATAGTATCCAGGGGAATGCCAATTTCCACCTGGTAACCATCTTCTGTTAGTTTGGCGGAACTTTCCCAGACAAAATCCGGCGCCAGGTTCGTACCGGTTACGGCTGAGTTTAACGAATCTCCTTGAATACCACTGGGATTAACATAAAATTCATAACAGCTCTGTTTATTCCCCATTGTATCCAGGAGTACAATCACCATATCATCATTAATCATCTTGTCTCTCTGGCAAATGGAGGTCTTCACCTTGCCGGGTTCATCATAACACTTAAACGCAAAGTAAAGATTTTTATTATCATAAGCCATCCAGACCTTTGTCTCCTTGCCCAACGGTTTACCGTATACCGGGTAGAAAGTCTTAAATTCTTCAG
Organism: Candidatus Aminicenantota bacterium; assembly: GCA_011772425.1. Lineage (GTDB taxonomy): Bacteria > Acidobacteriota > Aminicenantia > UBA2199 > UBA2199 > JAKAGC01. Next base: position 2,385 of record WVZO01000497.1, on the reverse strand, counting down.
ATATTGGTACACTGGTCCATATGTTTTCATTCAATTTACCATCGATTTTAATGGCCTCTGAGGTCAGATCAGGGATGATTACTTTCTCTTCAGGAAGCTGCCGCCGTTCCACAGCCTGGACTACATTGATTGATAAAAATAAAATCCCAATAATAAAACAAACTCCTTTCATTTGCTTGTTCATCGATGCTCCTCCTGGTTTTATTTTTTTTTAGGCTTCCGCCTTTAAAATTTGGCATGTTTCGATTAGCGAACAGAGTGACTACTATTTAGTGGATAAATTATATAATACTAATAATTATCTATCCCAATTAAAACCGGCTGTCAATCCATAAAGATGTGATCTTTCCATCTCTCTAAATTAAGTAAGATCGCAGAATTCATAATATATATACAGAAGTGTTGCTAGGTAACATTTTTATATGTACTCCAGGAAAACCTTTTTATTGCAGCGGATTAGGCAAGAAAAGATGTAACATTTCTATCGATTTACAGCATATTTTTTGTATGCTATATTTAAATCTTCTCATCTCATCTCCAGTGGTGGTATCGTGAATTTCCATAACCTGTCGAAACATTTGTCTTAAATTATCAATGGTGGAAGCTTACCTATAAAAAATGGCCAGCAAAGATATAGAAGATATTATTGCTTTAACTCCAATGCAGGAGGGGATGCTTTTTCATTACCTAAAGGACCCCGGGAGCGATTACTATTTCGAGCAATTATGTTTGACCATAACCGGGAGAATCGATTTAAATGGTTTTAAGCGAGCATGGGAAGTTGTGGTTGAGACAAATGAGATGCTGCGGACCCGGTTTAGCTGGGAGAAGTTGGAAAAACCCGTGCAGATCATTCTAAAAAAGCATTCTCCCCGGCTCATTTTTCACGATTTTTCGGCTGACGGTGAAGCGATAGATATCGAAGAGGTGAAGTCCGGCGACAGGAGGGAAAAATTCGATTTGAAGGAAGTGCCCTTCAGGATAATCCTGTGCAAAATCGAAACCGATAAATATGAAATGATCATAAGTAATCACCATATTTTATATGACGGCTGGAGTAACGGCATCATTTTGAAAGAGTTTCTTGAAGCATACCGGCAAGCGGATAAGAAAATCAAGGCGATAGCGCCTGTTAAGACTAAATTTAAAGAATTTGTCCGGTGGCTTCAAAACCGGGGTGTTGGGGAAGAGGAGAAGTACTGGAGAGAATATTTACAGGGTTTTGAGAGTGGAACGGGAATTTCTTTAAAAAAAGAAGCGGGAAAAGGGTTGGCAGGGTCGGGAAATTACCGTTTCAAACTTGCACCCGGTATAAAAGATACAGCGGAGCGTTTTGTAAGACACCACAACCTGACATCGGCTTCTTTATTGTACTGTGCCTGGGGGATACTGCTGCAAAAAATCAACGACAGCGATGATATTATCCTGGGAACCACCGTATCCGGGAGACCGGCAAATATAAAAGGGATCGAACATGTGGTGGGGTTATTTATTAATACCATACCGCTGAGGGTGCAATCCCATGCCGATGAACGGATATTGAGCTTGTTAAAGAGAACCAATGATACATTAATAGCCAGGGAAGAATATGAGAGTACCTCCTTGGTGAAAATAAAGGAGTGGAGCGGCGTGAGTAATCAAGAAGAGCTTTTCGATTCCATTGTGGTGCTGGAAAATTACCCTCTCCACCGCTTCCTAGTGGAAAAAAATAGTGCCTTCGCTTTCGATTCGTATTCGCTGTTTGAAATGACTCACTATGACCTGGCAGTCGGCATATCCATCGTTTCAGGCCTCGAGGTACGGTTCATTTATAATAAAGCGGTATTTGATGAGAATACGATAGAGAGATTGGGCCGTTTTTTTACTGCCGTTGTAGAGGATATCCCGGGTAATCCCGGTAAAGCGATTTCACGCCTGGAGATAATATCCTCTGAAGAGAAAAAACTGATTTTGCAGGATTTTAACGATACGCAGTTGGACTATCCGGCGGATAAGACCATCCCAGAGCTATTCGGGGCACAGGTAGAGAAAAACCCGGATCATACAGCCGTTTCCTGTGAAGACATGCATTTGAGTTATAATGAGCTCCACTTAAGGGCTGGTCGCCTGGCCCTCATATTGCGAAAAAAAGGAGTGAGGGCAGATACCATCGTGGGGCTGACAATAGGACGTTCGCTTGAGATGATGATCGGTATAATGGGGATACTGGAAGCCGGGGGGGCATACCTGCCCATTGACCCGAATTATCCACAAGGACGCATCAATTACATGTTAAAAGACAGCAAGGCAAATATATTGCTGGCTGCGCCAGCAGTTCAGGTTCAGGTTGAGGTTAAGGTTAAGGAGAAAGCAATAGAGATAATCGATATCTCTAAAAAATCGTCT
>WVZO01000132.1 GCA_011772425.1 Candidatus Aminicenantota bacterium | reverse complement strand
TCCAGGCTGGGACCCACAACGGCCATGTGGTCCGGTCTCTGCTCCACCTGCTCCATAAATAACTGGTGAATGGTCTTATCTCCGGGAAATTCAGCGGCGGTATCATTGAATTCCTCTAATATACGACGCTTATCTTCCTTCGATATGATCTCTATGGCCCCTATTTTTATTTCCGGATTTTCCAGAACAGCCGTTAATATGGCCTTAAGGTATTGGAAAAACCCTTCGATTGTATTGACCCTGAACAGCTTTGTACAATATTCTAGCTCCACCCGTAAACCACCCGCGGTTTCCATCGCATTCATAGTCAAGTCGAATTTAGCAATCCGGTTTTCAAATTCACAGGGTCTTAACTTCAACCCCGCCAACTCCATTTGTGGGAGGTCGATATTTTCCAATACAAACATGACATCAAAGATAGGGTTGCGGCTGGCATCCCGGGTTACATCGACTTTCTCCACCAACTCCTCGAAAGGATAATCCTGGTTCTCCAATGCACTCAGGGTCCTTTGTTTTACTTCTTCCAGGAATTGCTTAAAGGTTTTATTGCCCCGGGGAATGGTCTTTAATGCCAGGGTATCGACGAACATACCAATGGTTTGTTGGAGTTCGGCATTCCTGCGGCCAGCTACTGCTGTGCCCACCACAATCTCTTCCTGACCGCTGACTTTTGACAGCATAATATTAAACACTGCCAGCAGAACCATGTAAAATGTAGCTTCTTCTTTGGCAGCCAGTTGATTCAACCGTGCCGTATCCATACGGTCAATCTCAAAACGGAGGCTGCTGCCTGCGAAACTCCGGACCCGCGGCCTGGCAAAATCAAAGGGAAGATCCAATAACGGGATTTCTTCGGAGAATTCCTGCAGCCAGTACGCTTCCTGGGCCTTAATCCTCCCCGTGGCAAATAATTGATTATGCCATTCGGAAAAGTCTTTATAATGAATAGTTATTTCCGGTAATGCTTCTTCGCCGTAAAGGGCCATGAATTCTCCCAGGAATATCCCTATGGAGATGCCGTCGGAAATAATGTGGTGCATATCCACCAGCAGGATATGGCGCCTTTCTTCTAATTTTATCAGGCCGACCCGCAGCAGTGGTGCTTTCGATAAATCGAAAGCACGTATGAAACTTTCGATTATTTTTGTAATTTGTAATTTGTGATTTGGAATTTGATTGTAATTTGTGATTTGGAATTTGTAATTTTCTTTGTGTATCCTCTGCACCGGCTCTCCTTCTATCAATTCAAAAGCAGTTCTTAGGCTTTCATGGCGTTGGATCAACTGAAAGAAGACCGTTTTCATCTTTTGGATATCCGGTGTTCCTTCCAGCAATGCGACGGCAGGTATGTTGTAACCAATGCTTTCTTTATCCATCTGCTGCAGGGTATACAATCTCTTTTGCATGGAAGATAAGGGGTAGAATTCCTTTTCTTCTATGTTTTCGATGAAGTTATACTGGACTTCTTCGGTGGATTGGATGTGGTGGGCCAATGCCTGGATGGTGGGAGAGGCAAATACCTCTTCCAGGGGGATTTTTACTTGAAACGCCTGGTGTATCTTCGCCACCAGGATTGTGGCTTTTAAGGAGTGTCCGCCCAGTTCGAAGAAATTGGCTTCGGTGCTGATGACCTCCGGGGGTATCGTTAATACTTCAGACCAGATGGTCACCAATGCGGCTTCGATTTCATTGTCTGGTACCAGGAGCTTTTCAACTGCCTTCACTTCCGGCTCAGGCAGCGCTTTCCGGTCCACCTTTCCGCTCGAAGTCAACGGAAGGTGTTCCAGCGTGACAAAATGTGACGGGATCATATACGCCGGCAGCCGCCGGGACAAATACTCGCGCAATTGAGAGGTGTCCGCTACGGCCGCCCTGGATTTCGCAACCATATACGCACAAAGGTATTTTTCTCCGCTTTCAGTTTCCTTGTCAATGACCATCACCTCATCAATGGTATCATGGTTCAGCAGGTGAGTCTCTATTTCTCCCAACTCGATGCGGAATCCGCGAATCTTCACCTGGTGATCGATTCGGCCCAGGAATTCGATATTACCGTCCGCCAACCAGCGCGCAAGGTCACCGGTTTTGTAGATTTTTCTAGAACTATAGGTCCTATAGGACTTATAAGACCCATAGGAGACTGAGAGAAACTTTTCTGCGGTTAACTCCGGGTTATTCAAATATCCCCGGGAAATACCGGCTCCCTCGATGTACAATTCCCCGGGAACATTGATAGGTAAACAATTGAAAAAAGCGTCGAGAATGTGAATACGGATATTGGCAATAGGTCTGCCGATATGGTGGGGGGCATCGATATCCATGTCAATATGGGCGGCGGCAGTAACAGTGGTTTCGGTAGGGCCATATTCATTGATAAGCTGTGCCTGTGGGACGATTTGGCGACTCTTTTCCAGCAGGGAAGTGCTGGCTTTCTCGCCGGCCAATACAACAAACCGGAGGGATTGCAAAGACTCTTTACCGGCATTCTTCAACACGAATTCGTAAAGGCCGGGAACAAGACTGAAATTGGTGATATGATGTTTTTGAAAGACCTCTTTAATAAAACCGCTGTCCAGTTTCATGGAATCGGGAGCTATCACCAGGGAGCCGCCGGAAAGCAGCGCAGAGTAGAAATTGGAGCCGAAACCATCAAAGCTGTAAGAAAGAAGTTGCAACGTCACATCTGACGGGGTGAACCGGAAAGTTTTCAGTCGCCAGCACGTATAGTTGACAACTCCGGGGTGTTCTACCATCACGCCTTTGGGCATGCCGGTAGTTCCGGAGGTGTAGATGATATAACATAGGTGAGTAGGGTGAGTAAGGTGAGTAAGGTGAGTAGGGAGTTGCCCGCTCAATTCACTGATTTTTACCACTTCAGTTCCCTCACTTACCTTACTCAACTCACTTACCTCACTCACCAAAACCGCGGCATTGCTGTCTTTCAATATAAAATTAATTCGTTCTTGCGGATGTTCAGGAGCGATGGGTAAATAGGCACAACCGGCCTTTAATATTCCCCATATTCCGATGACCTTTTCAATGGATCGATCCACCATAATTCCCACAATATCGCCCGCCAAGACGCCTCTTTCTCTCAATAAATGGGCCAATTGATTGGATTTTTCGTTTAATTTCCCGTAGGTTATTTGCAGCTGCTCTACGCTCTCTGCTCCATGCTCTACGCCAATTACAGCCCTATGGCCGGGAGTTCTGACCACCTGTTCTTCGAATAATTCATGAATGGTCTTATCTCCAGGAAATTCAGCGGGTGTGTCATTGAATTCTTCCAGTATACGTCTCTTCTCATCTTCGGGTAATATCCCTATTTCCTTTATATCAATACCGGGATTTTTTACAACCTGTCCTATTACCTCCTTAAAATGTCTTTCTATACGCTCAACGAATTCAATATCGAATACAAGAGAATTAAAAGTGAATTTTACCAGCAGGCATTTTCCCGGTGCCAGGAGCAAACCGAAGTCATAATTAGTTTGTTCGCGGACCTCCATTTTCTCTACAGTGAAACCCAGTTCCCGTTCCAGGCTGGCATTTATGATTTCTGTCTCAATAGGGTAGTTTTCAAAAACCATTATATGATCCAGCAATTCGCCACCTAAACACGTATTGGCTTGGATTTCCGCCAGTGATACATATTCGTAATTTCTTAATTGTATTGATTCTTGCTGTATTTCTTTTACCAACAGGGAAACCGTTATATTCTCCTTTCCTTTAATTCTTACCGGGACTGTATTGATAAACAATCCCACCATACGTTCAATACCTTCTATTTCCGGGGGTCTACCCGATACCACGTTCCCAAACACCACATCCCCGCAGTTGTTGTACTTTTGC
>WVZO01000732.1 GCA_011772425.1 Candidatus Aminicenantota bacterium | reverse complement strand
GCGGGTTTCCGAAATCAACTGAAACGGTGGAACTTTGTTCTCATCAAACAAAGGCTAGAGAAATAGGATATGCAAGTAAAATAATTTTGGCACAACCTGTGGCAACGCCTGGACTTCGGGGCTTTGAACACCGATTTTGGCGTTCTGAACCCCGATGCCGGTGTTGCGAACATCGATTTTTGGGGGATCTGAACGCCGCTGCCGGCGTTCCGAACACCAATTTTGGGGTTTTGAACACCGATGCCGATGTTCGGAACACCGATTTTTGCGCTCTTGACTCCAATGAAAGTTATTTTTATTTACTTCTGGCTTTCACTGGTGCTCTTTGTGCTGGTTTCGGCAGGCCTGGAGAACTGTTTCTTATACATTTCGGACATGTCCTGGACAATGGTATCGAATCCCGGCACCCCTGCCTTTACCGCACCTTTTGCCGCATTATAAATTACCCGTGCCGCCGCATATGATTCGGTTCCCAGTAGTATCATATCCGTATCCCTTAACTTCTCACATAAAGGTTCCAGTAAAATGAGGGTCAGGTATTTTATTCATATACCATATCCTTGAACGTGGATGCGTGGATGAGGAGATCGGGGGTGAATTAATAAATTATAGAGTTTTACCCACCATGCCGGTTACCGGGATGAATACCTTTTGGAATTAGCTGTCCATACATATCAGCACTCTGGTATATCCCTTTCCAAAGCGGCCCATCTGGCCGGCCTTTGTTTTGAGGAGATGAAAAATTTATTATTAATACGTGGTATTAAAATAGATTTAGGTCCGGATAGTAAAGAGGGTATTGAAAGTGATGCAGAAATCATAGGAAGGAAGCTTGATGAGCTTCATAGCTAACAATACGGTTTTATCCAATATATTTCTTCTTCTCTGTCTCCTGTTTTGCCTTCCTGGCGACTTTTTAACTACGAGCCGTCTCCGGTCCTTTTTGGCCGGAAAATATTCCTGGGAGGACAATTCTATTTCCATTGGTCATGAAATAATTCCTGGGACGACTACTTTCTTGCATATCACCTTTTATTTAAGAAATTCCTTTAAAGCAGGGAATATTTTATGATTGGCCCCGGGAAAGGGATAATTTTCCAATTCATCAATGGTAATCCAATGGAAAGCAAGCCCACCCGGCGGCCGCACCTCTTCTCCCCTTAACCGGCACATAAACACACTCATCACGATTTTAAAATGACTGTACGCATGACGCACCACTGTCAATTTTTTAATAATTTCTATATCAGTCCCCAACTCTTCTTTACATTCCCGGAGAAGAGTCTCCTCAGGCATCTCTCCCTCTTTGGATTTTCCACCGGGAAATTCCCATAGACCACCCAGGTGACCCTCTGACGGACGCTTTTGAATATAAAACTCGCTGCCTTTAATTACAATGCCAATAGATACCTTATATTCCAGGACATTTCTCAATGGGGATTTATAAGGGTAATGCTCTATGGTCTTAGTGGTATATGCAGTACACGTTTTATTTAGTGGACAGGAAGAACATTTCGGGTTTTTAGGGGTACAAACCGCAGCACCCAGTTCCATGAGAGCCTGGTTGAATTCCCCGGCTGCTCCTATGGGAATAATATGTTCCAATTCTTTATAAACAAGGTTCCGCGTGGTATTCTTGCGAATATCATCCCCAATGCCGCGGAACCGCGTGTAAACCCGCATCACGTTCCCATCCACCGCGGGAATGGGAATATTCCTGGCAATACTCAATACAGCCGCCGCAATATAATCTCCCACACCGGGAAGTTTTCGGAAATCTTCCAGGATTCCAGGTATTTTACCCTTGTAACGCTCTGCCACCGCTTTGGCCGCACGGTGCAGATTCCGTGCCCGCGAATAATAACCCAACCCTTCCCACAGTTTCAAAACCTCCTGCTCAGAGGCTTCAGC
>WVZO01000194.1 GCA_011772425.1 Candidatus Aminicenantota bacterium | reverse complement strand
ACGTGAGACATTTTTCCGATATCTTGGATTATGCGGGAATTTCCCGGCAGGAATTGGGAGATATGGAACCCTGCCCGGAGGCAACCTACCGGGTGCCGGATTTTTGTAACCGGATCAGCAAGCATTTCCCGGTAAAAAAACCGGCAAAAGAGGCATTCCGGATTCTCCTCCTGGACCTCTCCCAACTGTTTATCGAAGAGCAGGAGCACATGCTGCACCACCAGATCGAAGAACCCCTGGGCCTGCTTTACCTGATGTCTTACCTCAACGAGAAATTTAAGGACCGAATAAGTGGGAAAGTATTTAAATCCAGGATTGATTTTGATAGTTACGATGAATTAAAACGTATCATAATGGATTTCAACCCGGATTTGATCGGTATCCGGACGTTGTCGTTTTACAAGGAATTTTTCCACCGGGCAGTATTGATGATGCGCCAGTGGGGTGTGGATGTTCCCATTGTCACAGGTGGGCCTTATGCCACCAGTGATTACAAGTTGATACTCCAGGACCCCAATGTAGACCTGGTGGTGTTGGGAGAAGGGGAATTAACCCTGGGAGAACTGGTGGAAACGATGATGGAAAACGGCAATAAACTTCCTGGGGAAGAAGTGTTAAAGGAAATTCAGGGCATTGCCTTTTCGATAGATAAAGGTAAATTTAAAGAACCGGAAAAACAAAGGACCTCTGACATCCTGCTGCTGGATGAATTACGGTCAACCCGGTTGGAAGAGTATCCCGGTCAGAACCTATACCCCATCAATCAGCCCGCTAACCTGTTTTATGTGATTTATACTTCCGGTTCCACCGGTAAGCCTAAAGGCGTCATGCTGGAACATCGAAACATTGCCAACCTGGTTCGTTATCAATATAATCATACCAATATTGATTTTGACAGGGTATTGCAGTTTACTACCATCAGTTTTGATGTATCGGCCCAGGAGATATTTTCCACCTTGCTGGCAGGGGGGCGCCTTGTTTTGATCAGTAAAGAAACGTTAAATGACATCCCGGAATTATTCAGGGTAGTTGAGAAAGAGAACATTAAAACCTTGTTTGCAGCAGCCTCATTTTTGAAGTTCGTGATGAACGAGGAAGAGTATGTGGGCTTGGTTCCCGGTTGTTTAAAGCACATTGTTACTGCTGGTGAGCAGTTGATTGTTAATGAGAGATTCAGGAAGTATTTGCGTGAAAATAACGTGTATTTGCACAATCATTATGGTCCGTCGGAAACCCATGTTGTCACGGCCCTGACCCTGGATCCTGAAGGAGAAATACCCGAACTTCCTTCAATTGGACGGCCAATAACCAATACAGCGATTTATATCCTGAACAGGGGTCTGCACCTGGTGCCGGCGGGAGTTGCCGGAGAGTTAGTGATTAGCGGTCAGCAGGTAGGCCGGGGTTACATATACCAACCGGGATTAACATCAGAGAAGTTTAAAAGAGCTGTCATCAGTCATTCGTCATTAGTCATTGGTTCATTTTATAGCTCTCAAGAAACCAATGACCAAAGTCCAATGACCAATGACAGACTTTACCGAACCGGTGACCTTGCCCGGTGGCTCCAGGATAGAAACCTGGAATTTCTCGGTCGGCTGGACCACCAGGTGAAGGTAAGGGGCTTCCGGGTTGAGCTGGGAGAAATCGAAGGTCAATTGTTGAATCATCACCAAATCAAAGAGTGTGTGGTGGTGGCAGGAGAAGATGAAAGGGGAGGGAGATACTTATGTGCGTATATTGTCTCCAGGCAAGAGCTAGAAGTATCTGAACTGCGGGAATACCTGGGGCGGGATTTACCCGATTATATGATACCTTCTTACTTTGTATTTCTTGAGAATATTCCGTTGACTCCCAACCGTAAAATCGACCGCGGGGCATTACCGGCACCTGAAATGAAGGCAGTGGATAATTATATTGCACCGGAAACCCTGTGGGAGGAAAAACTGGTAGAAATATGGTCAGAGGTTTTGGGAATCGGCAGGGATGTGATAAGCGTTGAAAGCAACTTTTTCGAATTGGGTGGTCATTCACTCACGGCGACTATTCTGGCAGCGAAAGTCAACAAAGAATTCCAGGTGAGAGTACCGTTGGTGGAAATATTTCAAGCGCCCACCATCAGAGGATTATCTCAGTACCTGCAAGGTGCGGTTGAAGATGGATACAGCTCCATTGAGTCGGTGGAGAAGAAGGAGTATTATGTTTTATCCTCTGCGCAAAAGCGGTTGTACATTCTTCACCAAATGGATGTAAACAGCACGGTATACAATATGCTGGATATCATACCGTTGGCAAAAGCTCCGGATGTGGAGAAATTGGAAGAGACCTTTAAGAAGTTGATCTGTTGTCACGAGATACTGAGAACGTCTTTTGAAATGGTAAATGGAGAACCGATCCAGGGGATTCATGAGGAGGTCGAATTCAAGATTGAGGGTAGGGGCGGGTCTCTGTGCCCGCCCTTCGATCGGGATCGGGATAAGGGCAGCCGCGGAGAGCTGCCCCTACAATATAACGAAATCATAGAGTCTTTCATTCGTCCCTTTGATTTATCGGAAGCACCATTGCTGCGTGTTGCTCTGTTCAAGACGGAAGAAGAAAACCATCTCCTGTTGGTGGACATGCATCATATTATTTGTGATGGGATTTCCCACCGGGTACTGGTACAGGATTTTAATGCACTGGTTGGAGGAGAAGAATTAGAATCCTTACGAATCCAGTACAAGGATTTTGCCGAATGGCAGTGCAGCGAGCAGGAGACCGAACGTTTGAAGCAGCAGGAAGTCTATTGGCTGGACCGGTTCAGGGGTGAAGTACCGGTACTGGATTTGCCGCTGGATTTTCCGAGGCCGGCAGTTCAAAGCTTTGCTGGCAGTCGTATCTATTTCGAGATCGGAAAAGAGGAAACCGGCGCATTAAAAAGGATGGCATTGGAAGAGCGTGCCACCTTATTCATGGTACTCCTGGCCGTAACCAATATTTTGTTATCAAAACTCAGCGGTCAGCAAGATATTGTTATCGGAACCCCAATTGCCGGGCGCAGGAATGCGGATATGCAAAAGATGATCGGTATGTTTGTCAACACGCTGGCATTAAGAAATGAACCCGGCGATGAACTATGCTTCAGCGAATTTTTAAGGGACCTTAAAGGACACACATTGGCAGCTTTTGAGAACCAGGAATACCCGTTTGAAGAATTGGTAGAAAAGGTATCGCTGGACCGGGATGTCAGCCGCAATCCGTTATTTGATGTCATGATGGTGCTGCAAAATTTCGCTGAATTCCAGGAAAAAAGTCGCGTCCGGAAGATCATCGGCAAGGAAGCAGTAGAGTTGACCACAACGAAGTTCGATCTGACATTGGAAGCAGTGGAAGCGGGCAGCAGGCTGATTTTAATCTTTAATTACTGCACGGCACTTTTCAAGCCGCAGACCATTGAGAGATTTATCACTTATTTTAAGAATATCATTAAAGAGATTACAGGTAATACAAAGATAAAGATATCCGATATCGAGATTATTCCCCCTGAAGAAAAGGACCGGATATTATATGATTTTAATAATACGGAAACGGAATATCCCGGAGGCAAAACCATTCATGAATTATTTGAAGAACAGGTGGAGAGAACGCCTGATAACGTTGCTGTAGTTGCCAGTTGCCAGTTGGCAGTTGGGGCGGCGGCGTTCCCAGCCAATAAGGGGGAAAGCTCCGGTGAAACGGTGCAATTGGCTTACAAGGAATTGAATGAAAAATCCAATCGACTGGCGCTGGTTTTAATAGAAAAAGGCGTCCTGGCGGATGATATTGTTGTAATTATGGTAGAACGTTCCATTGAAATGATCATTGGAATTTTGGGTATTTTAAAAGCCGGTGGTGCGTATTTGCCCATTGACCCGGATTACCCGCAGGAACGGATTGATTACATGCTGAAAGACAGCAATGCAAAAGTCTTGCTGGCTGCGCCAGCAGCTCAGGTTAAGGTTGAGGCTGAGGTTAAGGAGGACTCCATCGAGCGAATCGATATCTCAAACCTCTTATCTTCCTCAACCTTAACCTTAACCTCAACCTTAAGCAAGGTTAGCTCGGCTAACCTTGCTTATATTATCTACACCTCCGGTACGACGGGCAGACCTAAGGGAGTGGGGGTGGAACACCGACAGGCGGTTAATACGCTTCTTTACCGGGGAGAGGTGTATGGAATGAATACCGGGCACATATCGCTGCAATTGTTTTCTTTTTCCTTTGACGGGTTTGTTACCAGTTTTTTCACACCTGTTATTGCCGGGGCAAAAGTGGTACTACCGGGCAAAGACGAAGTCAAAGATATAAGACTTATTAAAGATATAATAGCCAGGTACGGGGTAACGCATTTTATAAGCATACCCGGTTTTTATCAGGCAGTACTTGACAGCCTGGGATTGGAGGACTTGAAGTCGTTGAAAGTGGTAACACTGGCAGGGGATAAATTACCGCACCATCTATTGGAGTGTTCCCGGGAGACGAATAAGGATATTGAAATCGCCCATGAGTACGGCGTGACAGAGGCAGCGGTGATGTCTACGTTATACAGGCACCAGGAAAGGGATAACCAGGTAAAAATTGGTGGGCCTATTGGAAATGTCGGTATTGTTATTGTGGATCGAAATGGCTGTATGCAGCCGGTTGAGCTGCCGGGTGAAATATGTATTTTCGGTGCAGGTGTGGCGTGCGGCTATTTGAGTAACCCTGAATTGACCGCAGAGAAGTTTAGAAGAGCTTTCATTTGTCATTCGTCATTCGTCATTCGTTCCTCTGAAAGTACTAATGACCAATATTTAATGACCAATGACAGATTGTATCTCACAGGAGATTTGGCTCGTTGGCTGGCGGATGGGAATATCGAATTCCTTGGCAGGATCGATCACCAGGTAAAAATCCGGGGATTCCGTATCGAACTGGAAGAAATCGAAAATCGATTGTCGGCCCATCCCGGCATAAAAAGAGCTGTTGTAATCGACTGGAAAAGCCCCGGAGGAGAGAAATACCTTTGTGCATATATTGTTTCTCAAATGCTCTTATCGGCCGATTCATTGGAAGCGTTTCTATCCCAATCGCTGCCGGATTATATGATACCTTCCTATTTTGTGCCCCTGGAAGAAATCCCGTTGACCCCCAATGGTAAAATTGACCGCAAGGCACTACCGGCTCCGGGTTTAAAGCAGGAAGAATGCATCGCCCCCCGGAACCCCATTGAAAAGAAACTGGTGGAGATTTGGTCAGTTGTACTGGAAGTGGAAAAAGAAAAGATCGGTATCGATGATAATTTCTTCCATCTGGGTGGGCATTCGTTAAAGGCTGCCTTTGTTATGTCCAGGATAAACCGGGAGTTGGGTGTAAGGGTGCCATTGGTTGAAGTATTTCAAACACCAACCATCCGGGAGTTGAGTGAATATATCACTGGTACAAAAGAGGAAATTTCTATCATAAAGGATGATCAACTGGTATTGTTAAAGAAGGGATGGGGGAGAGTTGAGCCCTTTTTCTTTATTCATGACGGCAGCGGTGAAGTGGAAGGATATATTGAATTTTGTAACCGGTTGAGCGGCGCGTATGATTTCTGGGGCATCCGGGCGCAAACGATTGAGAATTATGCGCCTCTTAACCTGTCTATCGAGGAATTGGCCCGGCGGTATATTGAGACTATTCGTGTTGTACAGGCGCATGGGCCGTATCGTATTGGCGGTTGGAGTATCGGTGGTACGATTGGTTTTGAGATGGTGCGTCAGTTGGAAGAAGAAAACGAAGAAGTTTGTTTCCTGGGGCTCATCGATACGGTGCCGCCGGATAAAGATTTTCCCGAAAAGGGAATCGAATTTAATCTTGAAAACGAATTGAAATTAATCCGGGACTATTTCCCTGGTGAGGCCATCACAAAGAAATTGAAAGGCATTGGAGATTTTTCCAGGGTGTGGCCGGAGGTGGCGGCGTACCTGGAAAGCGGTGGATTTTGGCTTGAGCATGACACTGACAGCATGTTTAAAAATGTTGTCCCCGGTGATTTTGCTCGAACCGTACCGAACCTGGAACAAATGAGTATAAAGGAATTTATTATCTACCTGAACATGGTGCGGACCTTTGACAACGCTCGCAATAACTATATCCCCGGTAGAAAGATCGATACGGCGGTCCATTTTTTCAAGGCAACTGATGGGGAAGTGATCGATGCGGAGAAATGGAACATTTACTGCGATAAGCCGGTAAAAGTATATGATATCCCTGGCGATCATTTTTCGTTATTAAAAATGCCCGAAGTCGTTAAGTTTGCGAAATTGTTTGCTAAAATGATAAATAAATAAGTAAATCATAAAAATACGGAGGAAATATGAA
>WVZO01000752.1:19881-32633 GCA_011772425.1 Candidatus Aminicenantota bacterium | reverse complement strand
AATGAGGTGGAGTAGAATTAGGTTAAAAAAAATAGCCTTATCTTAGTGCCATTCGTGCCAGGGAATTTATTCCCTCTTCCTTCATAGGCAGAAAAATATAAAAAGATTCGTTGTGTTCTTGGATAGAATGTGCTATATTTTACCCTCAACACCCAGATGGAGGCGAACATGAAACCAGCGCTGCTATTTATCTGTTTTGCTTTATTTAGGGTTTTACTCCCGGCGGCAGCGGAACAATCCACCAAAACCGTCGTCTTACCTGATTTGATCTGTCCGCGTTATGTTAACGTGGACCACCAGCGGTTTTATATCGTAGAATCCAGGAAACGAGTGACCGGCTATTCGGTTGACGATTTTAAAAAGAACCTTGAAATAAACGCCCGGAAAGGCAAAGGCCCCGGCGAGTATGTGAATGTGCCGATGGTGGTTCCATATGGTGAACACATCATCATTAAAACCACCAATAAGATCGCCTATTATTCCAGGCAGGGCAAATACCTCCATGAAAAGAGACTGAAGAGGATAGGCGTCATCGAGCCATTAGGCGATGGTTATCTTTTCTGGTATTTTGCTTATAGCAAGGAAGAACGTTCCTTTTTCACCGTAATCGAAATTCAGGATTCGAACCAGCAGCGGTTAAAAAAAATTTATAAATACAAAGCACCCAAAATGAATTACATCGTCTCCGGGGGGTCCCGAAGGGGAAGGTTTGATCTTTTAAGGGAGAATCTATCTACAGTTGTTTGCAACAATCACATCTACATTGCCGACCCCTCCAGGGGATTCTTTATTACAGTTATTGACCATAAAGGCCGGGTGATCGGTGAGATTTCCAAGAATTATCCCAAAACAAAGATTACCACGGAAGATCGTAAACGGTTAATAGAGAAGGCCATGTACATCAATGGTTATACAAAACAAACCTGGAAACGAATGAGGCAAGCGAATGATTTACACTGTCCTGAATTTTTTCCCGCTTTTGAAAAGATCACGGTCAGCGATGACAGGATATACGTTAAAACCTATAAATCACGGGACGGTAAAAGGGAATTTATCATCCTGGACCTCAATGGAAAGGAGATCAAGCGAGTATACCTGGAGGATGCGGATATGTGGGCCATCAGGGATAGCACATACTATTTCATTTCTTTTTCAGAAGATAAGGACGAGTGGAGTCTAAACCGTTCCGGGATATAAGGGATAAAAAGTGAAAATTCTTTTTGAGTGTCCCAAATCTTTTAAATCTTTTTACCTCCCAAAATTGCAGGAGCATAACCGGTATTGGATTTAGGGTACAGCCAGGAATCAGGAACATTTCGTCTTAAAATTGTTGCATTATTGGATACATTGACTTATAATACTTTCGGAGGCAAAAAGAAGTTTAAAATGCAAATGATAAGGGAATTCAAGGAAATCAATTCCGATGAAATCGTTATAAAAATACCACGTTCTTTTAAAGAAAAGCAGAATTCCTGGCTTGGCACCTTTTTTGTGATTAGACTATGTTTAAAGATAAATTATTTTCAGTCAGTTTTTTTAAAATCTGTAATAATTGCATGAAAAAAATATTTGTCCATAGAACTTACAGATTTCAAAAAAAACTTTTTATATTTATAAGCCTCATTATGATCATCATTTTTTTTTCTCCAGCAACATGTGGGCAAGATGATGTTAGATCACTCCAAAAGGGGCATAATGTGTCTGACAAATCGATAAGAGACGATCTATGGCTTACATTGATTGGTTATGCAATTGGAATTATTGGAGCAGTTTTAACTCTATGGGGAATATTGCGCAAAAGAGAATACATCCACCCTTACTTAGAGCCGTCGCCTGGTATTAAAATCCCAAGATTGTATGACCACTACTTTAAAACAAGGACTTGGAAAGAATACAGAGAATATTGTTTAAGACGATTTGCATCTAATCGACAATTAGTTTTCCAACCTTATACCCCACATGTAGATTTTCTTGAGATTCTTAACCATCCAAAACCCATAGTTTTTTGGTCATTAATTCCATATGGAGGGCTGAATGTTATTCACTTAATATATTTAAATTGTCTTAAATTCTTTCTGAATATTGGATTTGAGGTGCGCATACTTTATTTGGACAAACATGCCCAATATGGAGAAGGTATTCAATATAATCAAATAAAGACAAACATTAAGAAAATAAATTCTTGGCTAAAACATTTTGGTCTAAAAGGAAAAAAGACGCAATACTTGAGAGAAAGTGAATTATTGCATGCTTTTGATAATACTTCATTTCTTGATTCGTTATGGAAACTTACCTCTGAAATTAATCTTTCTGATTTTTTAGAGGATATTACCTCAAACATAACTCAGATAAGTGATAGTTCATCACCAAAACTTTATCAAGTTTTTCGCTGGCTGGTTAGCCCCACATTCTTAATTTCTCATATGTTGAATAATTCAAAAGGAATTATTTGTCTAGACGGTATGATGAGGGAAAGGCATTGGGAATTGCTTCGTAAAGTTCTTCAACGTTTGGATATGGAGTGTCCATCTGTTTTTTTTGTACCACTAATAAAAAATTTGGAAGGATTCAAATCGCCGATTAAATTAATAGATACTATTGGGATTTATGACAATGAAAATTCAATTCGTGAAAAGCTCATGCAGACTGAAATTGACCTTAAAGACCAATTGAGCTTTTGTCGTTATGTTTTAGAGAAGATGATTCTTGCAGATCAAGGTATAATAAAAATGGAAAAGACATCCCAATACTTCGGAAATATTGATGATCTGATATCAGCTTATTCTCATGACATAATCTACAAAAAGAACCTTATTGATGTTATTGCAAAATACCTCTCAAATATGTTTGCGCGAATGAAGGGTATGAAAAATGTGTAAGCAACAAAATGAACTCCTAAAACTCGCCCAATCAATCGCGAATATTATTTATGAGTCCCAAAGCGGGCTTATCAATGGAATTGGAGTTATGGGCTCTGTTGCAACACAGACTAATGGCCCGTATTCGGACATTGATATGCTTCTAATAACTAATAAAATTCATGGTAGCTACCGGGAATTCATTTGTAGTAAATTGGTTCTAATGCGATTCCAATCTATGAAAGATATAAATAAGGAAATTAGAAATGCAAGTCAGTTAACACCATTAATTATAGGGAAGTATCAAAATCTGATGCCTCTCGTAGACCCTGACAATCTGTTCTCCATCATAAAAAAAAGAGTTCTCAACATTCCCAAAAATACATTTGACCAATCAGCTAAAAAATGTGCTTATAAAATATATGAACTACTTTACAAGGTAAAAAATAAGGCAAAACTCGGCAATTCAAGCAATGCTAGTGAAGTAGCTGAACGGGCTGCGTTTTACGGAGCCCTACTAGGGGGAGCATTGAGTCAACATCCTTACAAAAGTACAGAGAGCCTTTATAAAGAATTTTCAGAACTCCCTAATGTGGGAAAACTATTAAAAGATAAGGTACTTTATTTAAGATTGTGTATTCGTCAAAATAAACATATTGCTCTTAAGGATATTGAAGCATTATGGGATGCTGTAATTCTAGCACTTGATTTTCATGGTTTGCCACTAAAGATGATTGATATAAAAGAATTAAAAAATTGGGCAGAAAATTTTTTTCTTCCGCATAGGTGATCAGTATGCCAATAAATCCAAATCCCTTGTAGGCCGATGAGGGGAATCATACCATAAATAAAACAGAACAGCTCCCTTTAGTAAAAAATCTTTACTCCACTTTGATTGGCTAATTCTATAAAGTAGACGTTCTATTGCATAGCGGGTAAGCACCAGGTCGAATGGTTCTGCGGTCTTCCGTGATAAGTTTAGCAGCCGGTGCCTTACTGATTCTGCCAGGCTCATACCAGCGTCTCCAGGTAAGAACGCATCACATTGGAAACCCGGCAAATCCGGGCATACTCCCACAACTGATCCATGGTACATCTCTTTTGCTCCCAGCATTCCCTGAGAGCATCAAGTGCCACATCCAATCCGATTTTATTGCGATATTTAAAACAATCTGCTGCTGTCTTAGCAGGATTATACACCCGTACCTTTACGCCTTCGATTTTATGCTCATCAATTCCTTCTGCTAAAGCCCTTCCTGAAAAACGCATAACCCGAAGTGCCACACTTTCCATTTTCGGCTGTCTTGATTTATTATCCAGGGCAATCCAGACCTCGTAAGGTAGTTCTGTGGTAATTTCATGAAAATGCAATGCTGACAGCAAGCATATGACACCATCGGGGATTTTTTTGCACACTTCCGCTAGGCTGTGGTGCTCACTTATGTCTACATTTTTGAGACTGTAAAGCCCCCGTCCATGTTTTATTATAATCCCCAGGTTGTAAAGCCGCCTGAGATATTCCCTCTGTATTCCGTAATTATCAAGATCCCTGGGACGCAGGACACCTGCCTGTTTGATAATCTCAATCAGCTTATCCGTCTTTTTGGTTTTCATTACATCACCTTATTTTGTTACAAAACGTAGGTACTTAACAATAACTACCGACATATTGTAACAATTCCGGAGCAAATGTCAACCATTACCATCTATGAATGGTTGAAAACTGCCCCCATTGCCCAATTGTCCGAAGAAGAGAAAAAAGAACCGGGGATTGAATAAAGAACAAATATTAATTTGCCTGCCCTTTCCGGTTTTTATTTTTTCAAAAATGTATTATAATTGGTTCCTGGAAAACCGAATGCCTTCCAGGAGGAAAAATAGAATGTATAAGAAAATCAAGATCGAAAATTTCAGGGGAATTCCCAATCTTGAATTAAACGACCCACGGCAGTTCAACCTATTCGTGGGAAAGACCAACTGCGGGAAAACCAGTCTCCTGGAAAGTATTTTTCTCCTCAGCGGTGCCACCAATGCGAATCTTCCTGTCAGCCTGAATAAGTTTAGAGGCTATAATTTAATCAACGATTACTTATGGACCATTATCTTCTATAATCTTGACTACCAAACTCCCATTCGACTCTATGGTGAGATGACTAAAACCAGAGAAAAACGTACGTTAATCATTAAACCTATACAAGAAACAATTTTATCGACTTCCGCCGACTCTTCATCTTTATCGGTAAAAGATAATCAAACCTTACCTCCTGTTAAAATAAATGGTCTCTCGATGAAATGTTCGATTCAAAAAGATGCCAATAAAAAACCACTAACATCTGAATCTAAAATATATATGGGGAAAGAAGGATACATGGAAGTCAGTCCTGCTAAAAATTTTCCCTATATAATTCCAGCCCAATTTATTTCTCCGGCCACATACAATGTTCATATAGCCAAACATTTTAATGAAATCCAGATAAAGAAAAAGGAAAAAAATATTTTAAAAATCCTGCAAAAAGTGGAACCTCAATTGGTCGATTTATCCATCGGTGCGGAAAATATATTATATTACGATATCGGATTAAATGAACGGCTGCCCTTAAATGTTACCGGGGAAGGAATAAAAAAAATATTAGCTGTTATCCTTTCCATTTATAATATGTCGGGCGGTGTCATATTGATCGATGAGATTGAAAACGGGCTTCATTATTCGATCCAGGAAATACTCTGGGAAGCTGTATTCGAAGCGGCCATCGCTTTCGATGTCCAGGTTTTTGCCGCTACCCACTCGTACGAAAACATCAAAGCCTACAGTACAGCCTATGAAAAATTAGGGGACAAAGATGATAAAATCAGGCTTTTTCGTATCGAAAACGAAAAGGATAACGTACGTTTGATCGACTTTAATCACGAGATGATTGACATGGCGATAGCGAAATATTGGGAGGTTCGTTGATAATGGAATCAATTACAAAAAAGAAACTGTTGGCTGTTGAAGGCCAGGATGAAATCGCTTTTTTCAAAGAATTGTTCGAGCATATGGGAATGTTAGATGTTGTCGATTTACTCGAAGTGAAGGGAAAGGATAATTTTAAGAAGGAAATGCCGCTGTTGACAAGAACTACAGGTTTTAATGACCTGGAAGCGGTTGCTATTATTCGAGATGCTGATGATAGTTACAAGAGCGCGTTTGAAAGTGTCAAAAGCGTTCTGAAAAAAAATAGTCTCCAGGCCCCGGAGAGACCAGGGGAATTCTCTCAAGGGAATCCAAGAGTGGGTGTTTTTATTATGCCTGATAATAAAAACAGCGGGATGTTGGAAAATCTTTGCCTGGAAACGGTAAAAGAGAAAGAGGGGATGAAATGTGTCAACCGGTTCATCGAATGCGCCAATCAACTGGAAAATCCGCCTAAGCCGAAGGATATTGCCAAAGCAAAAGTACAGGCTTTCCTGGCTCTCATGCCTGAAGTTCCCAACCAGGTTGGGTTGGGTGCCAAAAAAAGGTGCTGGGATTTCGATTCTGCCGAATTAGCACCGCTTAAAAATTTTCTTTCGGAATTGAAATAAGGGAAATGGAACAGGCAATCATGCCTTTTTATTTCTTCAAAGATTGTCGGTTTATGGTATAATAACACCTATTATGGAAATAGGTGAGTGAGTTGAGTGAACGGTTACCAACTGCGATCAATTCCAATGGGATGAATTACTACATTTCCAGGAGAGAAAATGAAATACCAGGCATTTATCTCGTATAAACATAGTGAAACCAGCAGGAAGCAAGCCGCGGCTCTTGAAAAAGCCTTAAAAAAATATGCCAAACCGTTATTAAAACCACCAATCAGGATTTTTAGGGATGAGAAAGAAATACGGCCTGGAGATGATTTAGGCTCAACAATAAAAAACGCGCTTCATCGTTCTGAATATTTGATTTACCTGGCATCAAAAAAGGCTGCTGAATCAGAGTGGGTGCAGGATGAAATCAAGATATGGTGTGAAAATTTAAAAAGAACAGATAAATTGATTATTGTTCTTATTGAAGATGACATTGCTTTTGATTTAGGCACAAAAAAAATCAATTGGGATAAAACTAATGCGTTACCCACTATACTTAAAGATCAAATTATGTCGATACCGGTTTATGTTGATTTAAAATGGGTTAAAAAAGATCAAGAGCTAGACTTAAACAACCTTTTATTTAGGAATACTATCAACGATATCACGGCACGTTTTCGAGGAAAGACTCCCGCAGAGATGAATGACGAACAAGTGTTGACGCATCGAAGGAATATAAGGCTGAGAAATATCGCTGTATTTTTATTGATTATGCTTGCTATTATTTCATCTGCTTTAGCTCGTTACGCCTTCCATCAAAAAAATCGCGCCGATGAAGAGTCTAAGAAAGCCAATGCCCGTAGGTTGGCTGCTGAAGCTTTCTTGGAGCTTCCGCGGGATAATATGAAAGCCATTCGCATTGCAGAGGCGGCATACAAGATGGGTTTACCTGATCCTCCGGCGCGCACATTTCAGGCATTAAGTGAGGCCGGGTATTCGTTTTTTAATGAACCCTATTATAGGGTATCACTAGACCACCGGGGAGAGGTAAATTCCGCGGTGTTTTCCCCGGATGGCACCCGCATCCTCACCGCTTCCGGGGACGGAACCGCCAAAGTGTGGTATACCCCGGAAGCCATCTATGAATGGCTGAAAACCGCCCCCATTCCCCAATTGTCAGAAGAGGACAAAAAAGAGCTGGACATTCAGTGATTCAGTAAATCAGTGCGTCAGTGAGTCAGTAGAAGTTGGGAAGTTGAGAAGTTGAGAGGTTAAGAGGTTAAGAGAAACGAAGAACCGGAGAAGAGAAGAATAGAATTAGAACTTAGTTCGTTGCGCTCACAATTGATTGCCTACCTGTGCGTGTCGCGTGTCCTAAGGAGCACGCAGACAGGGGGTGATGGGGTAATGGAATAATGCGGGAATGGGAAGGCGTCCTTCGGACAAATAAACGCCTGCGGCGGATGCCTAATGGTGGTCTGGGAATTCCCTATTATCAACATTTTTTAGCATTCCCGGGACATTAAATTAGAAGCGAATTACAACGATTATAATGGGGCAGGAAGGCAGTTGGCAGTTGGCAAGCAGGAAGAGAAGAAAGGGAGTGGTACCCATGGGAAATACCCTTATGAAGCGTGGTACGATAACTGACCGTGTATGAGAAGTTTTTTGCCCCGCTTTTTTTCAAAAAAGCGGGCCGCCGGAGGCAAATGAGAATTACTGGAGAAAGGACCTTGAATTTTAAAATATATCAGGTAAAATAAAGGCATGGCACTACCGATAAATGCAAATGACTTGATAACCGGGCAAAGTATCGAATGGGAGCGTCTTGAATTTAAAGAAGGCTGGAATCCCGTGGATATCCTTCATACCATCTGTGCATTTGCAAATGACATTAATAACTGGGGAGGTGGATATATTGTTATGGGAATAAAAGAAGAAAACGGCAGACCGTTGTTACCCCCAAAAGGACTCGAACCAGGAGAAGTCGACAGTATCCAGAGGAAACTTATCGAACTGTGTCACCGGATAACACCTCACTATTTCCCTCTTGCTGTTCCTGTTACTTATAAAGGGAAACACCTCCTGGTTTTGTGGGTCCCCGGAGGAGATATGCGGCCTTATAAGGTCCCTGAAAATCTTAGTAGAAATGCTCAAACGAAATACTATGTCAGGAGATATTCATCAACTGTTAAAGCCAGCCACCAGGAAGAACTCCAGCTTATGCAGTTAACTGCCAAAATTCCCTTTGATGACCGAATAAACCACCATGCGTCTCTCGATGATCTTAACTTAACTCTTATTAAAGCTTTTTTAAAGGAAATTAAAAGCGATCTCTATCGCAGTGCCGACTCTATTCCCTTTGATCAACTATGCAGACAAATGCAAATTGTACGGGGACCTGAAGAGTACTTAAAACCGGTTAACTGTGGACTCCTATTTTTTAATCTTGAACCTCATGATTTTTTTAAAGGAGCCAGGATAGAGGTTGTACAATATCATGACGATGTGGGAGATAAACTTACAGAAAGAATATTTACCGGCCCCTTGCATGATCAGTTAAGGTTTGCTCTAAGATATATAAGAAACAGTTTTATAGAGGAACGGGTGGTAAAGGTTGAAGGAAGGGCTGAAGCCGATAGATATTTCAATTATCCCTATGAAGCAGTGGAAGAGGCAATTGCCAATGCCGTATATCATAGAAGCTACGAGGACTTGAATCCCATCGAAGTAAATGTAAGGCATGACCGGATAGAGATAATATCCTTTCCCGGACCCATGCCTCCTGTAAACAATGAAGAACTCAAAAAGGAAAAAGTAATTGTCAGGGACTATCGCAATAGACGAATCGGGGATTTCCTCAAGGAACTGGACCTAACCGAAGGAAGAAGTACCGGCTTTCCAAAAATAAGAAGGAAGTTGAAACAAAACGGTTCTCCGCCCCCTCTTTTTCAAACAGATGAACATCTTACCTATTTTCTTACTGTTTTATATTCTCATCCTGATTTTATTAAGCAGGACAAGAATTTTGAAGAGAATGCAACTGTAAATGCAACTGTAAGTGCAACTGTAAATCCAACTCAAAGGAAAATCCTGGAAGAGATCGAAAAAAAGAGTTCTATAACCTATGATCAATTGGCTGAGCGTTTAGAGAAAGAGAGGACGACTGTATACAGGAATATAAAAAAGATGGTGGAATTGAATATTATCAAGCGGTTGGGCTCGGATAAAAACGGGTATTGGCAAGTGAACCGGGATATGTTATCAGCGATTGGTTTTCAAAAGGAGAAGTGAGAACCTTTTTCTCCGCTTCTCAGATTCTGTTCCTCTGCGATCTCCGCGCTCTTTGCGGTGAAAAAAAATTTACACAAAATACTTGACACTGCCGTAGAACCATTTCTAGACGCCGCAGAATGATTTCTAGGTGCTGCAGAACGATTTCTAGACGCCGCAGAATGATTTCTAGGTGCTGCAGAACGATTTCTAGACACCGCAGAGTGATTTCTAGGTGCTGCAGAACGATTTCTAGACGCTGCAGAATGATTTCTAGGTGTTGCAGAACGATTTCTAGACGTTGCAGAGTAATTTCTAGGTGTTGCAGAATGATTTCTAGAAGTTGAATTAGGTGCCAGGCCAATTTCTAGGCCAATTTCTTTCCTCGCCCAAGGCGTTTATTTGTCCGCAGGACGCCTTCCCATTCCCGCATTATTCCAAAACCCCATCACCCCAATTAATTGTGAGCGAAGCGAACTCAGCTCTAATTTCCCGGACAAGCCAATTCCTCTTTGAGTTCAGCATGTCCAGGTTGTCCTGCTTGTCCGGGTTGTCCGGGTTGTTTTCCTTTGATTTTTTCACAAATCCGGGAATTATTCCTTGCATTTTTTCACAAAACATAGTATTATTTCCAATATGAAACGGAATATTACAGAGAAATTAAAGGCATGGAAGGAGAAAAAAAACCGTCATCCTTTAATTCTAAAAGGAGTACGGCAGGCGGGAAAAACGTATATTCTCAAAGAATTCGGTCAAACGTTCTTTCCCCATTATCACTATGTCAATTTTGAAGAAGATAAACAAGCAGGAAAAATATTCCAACAGGATTTAAATCCGAAGCGGATTTTAGATGAGCTCAGTTTTTACCTGGATTCAGCCATCGACATAAAGAATGACCTGGTGATTTTCGACGAAATCCAGTCTTGTCCCCCGGCGCTGACCAGCCTCAAATATTTTAGTGAAAAACTTCCCCAATTGGCCCTTTGCAGCGCGGGTTCCCTTTTGGGGTTGTATTTCGGGCTCAGTTCGTTCCCGGTGGGTAATGTGGATTTTTTAGAAATGTATCCCATGTCGTTCGAGGAATTTTTATCAGGGATCGAAGAGACCCGGTCATATGATTATTTAAAGAACTGCAGATTAGATACGCAAATCCCGGAGATCGTTCATTCGCGCCTCTGGGAATTATTGAAAGTATATTTTATAACCGGGGGACTCCCGGAGGTGGTCACTATTTATCATGAAAACAAGCATGACTTATACAAGGCATTACAATTGGTTCGCGATAAGCAGAATACCTTGATATTGGGATATGAGGCTGATATGGCCAAACATTCGGGTAAACAGAACTCCATGCATATCAACCGGTTATGGCGAAACATACCCTCTCAATTGGCACGTGAGCAAAACGGTTCTGCCCCGAAATTTAAATTTAAGGATGTCATCCCGGGTGTTAAGGGGTATGAACGGCTTTCGGGCATCATCGATTGGCTTATGACGGCAGGGCTTATTATAAAGGCGCATATTATCGACAAAGCGCTTCCTCCCTTGAGTGCCTTTAAAGAGGAAAATGCCTTTAAACTGTATTTTTTTGATGTGGGGATTTTGGGTGCTGTCAGCCAGTTATCTCCCAAAACCATTCTTGATTACGATTATGGAACCTACCAGGGCTATTTTGCCGAGAACGTTGCGGCGCAGGAGTTTATATGTTCCGGTATTGATGAGCTTTTTTGTTGGCGGGAAGTCACCTCGGAAGTTGAGTTCCTCAGGGAAATCGAAGGAAACGTTTTTCCTATTGAAATAAAATCCGGTTGGGTAACAAAAGCGAAAAGTTTGAACGTATTTGCGCAGAAATATTCGCCGGAATACAGGATAGTGATGAGTGCGCGGAATTTAAAGATCAATGTGGAAAGAAAAATCCATTATTATCCGTTGTATTTAGCCTCCCGGTTCCCGCTGCCAGGGAAAAAATAGAATGCTATTCTTGCCTGTCCACCTTCCTCCTTCCTCTTAAATTTAAACGTCTGGTTTTGTAAATGCTTGCCTTTTTATGTATAATTCAGGCTAAGAGGTACATGGCAATGAAAAAAACAATCGTTATCACGGGTGCTACAGGTTTTATCGGCGGAGAACTGGGCCGCTTCTTTTTGAACAAAGAATACCACGTCAAAGGTTTCACCCGGAGCCCTGAAAATACAAAAAAACTGGAAAGTCTAGGGATACATCCTGTTTTGTGGGACACCCAATCACTCACCGGTTGGGAAACCGAACTGGAAAACACCGATGCCGTGATTAACTTGGCCGGTGAAAATATTGCCGCGGGCAGATTGTCAGATCAAAAGAAAAAGAGAATATTAAACAGCCGGGTGGATTCTGTAAAAATACTGGTACAAGCACTGGAACAGGTAAAAAATAAACCCGAAGTAGTGGTGCAAGCCTCCGGCATCGGCTTCTATGGCTCCCGCAATGATGAAGAATTGCAGGAAAACGCCCCACCAGGACAGGGAATCCTGGCCGGTGCGGTCAAACAATGGGAAGACTGTGCCAATGCCGTGGAGAAAACAGGAACACGCCTGGTTATTTTACGCCTGGGCATGGTTCTGGGAAAAGATAAAGGCGCCCTGGAACGCATGGCCATGCCGTTTCGTTTTTTTATCGGCGGCCCCCTGGGTTCAGGCAAACAATGGATGTCATGGGTCCATATCCTCGACGCAACCCGGGCCATCGATTTCCTGATCTCTCATAAAAAATGCAGCGGCATATATAATCTCACCGCACCGCAGCCGGTAAGGAACAAAGAATTTGCCCGCTCCTTGGGAAATGTGCTGCACCGGCCCTCTTTCTTTCCAGTACCCGGTTTTATGCTAAAACTGGTCCTGGGAGAAATAGCAGAAGAACTATTACTCACCAGTCAGCGCGTCCTCCCCACACGCTTACTACAAGAAGGCTTCACATTCGATTATCCCCATCTAAAACCAGCCCTAAACGATCTTCTAATTAACAATTGAGGCTTTTACAAAATGCCTCCGGCGGCCAGGCCCTCGGCGAGGGCAGCCATAGAAGGCGCATACGCGC
>WVZO01000752.1:0-19861 GCA_011772425.1 Candidatus Aminicenantota bacterium | reverse complement strand
CCTTAAACTTATCTTTTCACCTTCTTCTCTTCTCATCTTCTTTCTTCGTGTTTCTTCGTGTCCTTCGCTTATGGGGTGCCGCGCCGCGGTCTTCGTGGTTATAAAATTTAGTATCGGCTTGACTTAATGGCTATAATCAATATAATTATAACTCGTTCCATAACGGAAATCTTGTAACAGGAGACAGAATATGAGTAAAAAGAAGCGAGTATTAATATCTATTGGCCTGTGGGTGTTGGCATTTTTTTTAACAATGGTTATTGCCCTGTACCAGAAGATGACCGGTCCCACCTGGTCGATAATGGACAAAGAAACCATTAAAGGAAAAGAAATAAGCTATAGATTCCTTAGAAGTTTCACTGCATTTAAAGAATTGCCGGTGGCAATTAGCGTGTCAGACCCCTCTGTGACCGCCTTCCTTAATTATAAACGCTATAAAGTCAACGAGGAATGGAAAAAAGTTGAAATGAAACAAAGAGATAAAAATCAAGATAAAGATTCGGGTGGGCATGGACACGGGCATGGACACGGAAGCGGCAGCGGTAATGGGCTGTTTGCCAAAATCCCCGGGCAGCCGGCAGCCGGGAAAGTCGAATACAGTGTCCGCGTGGTAATCAACGGGGAAAGTTTTCTACTAAATAAAAGTAAAAGCATTGTCGCCCGGTTTAAAGGCGAAGTCCCTACCGTATTTTTGATCATCCACGTGATATTCATGTTTTTCAGCATCCTGTTCGCCTTACGAACCGGCATGGAAGCACTGCGAAAACAAGGAAATTACGGATGGCTGGTGGGTTGGACACTGGGACTTACCTTTATTGGCGGCATGATCCTGGGACCCATTGTCCAACAATACGCCTTCGGCGATTTATGGACCGGTTTCCCCTTTGGATTTGATTTAACCGACAATAAAGTCCTTATTGCCGTTATATTCTGGGTCCTTGCTTTCTTCTTGAAGAAAAAAAATAAATGGTCTGTAGTCCTGGCTGCTGCGGTCATGATTATTGTCTACCTGATTCCCCATTCGGTACTGGGATCAGAACTGGATTACCAAACCGGCAAAATGAAAAACAAATACAGCATGATGATCCAAAAGACCACTGTCATGTCACGCATCAGGTGACATGCAAAAGTTTAAATCCGAAGCACGAAGCACGAAATTCGAAACAAATTCAAATGACCAAAATTCAAAATTCAAAACAAGAGCTTCCGGTGCATAAGCGCATCTTCTAGAGTTCTTTAAAGATGTTTTGGACATTTGGAAATTTGAATTTCGGATTTGTTTCGGATTTCGATATTGGTCTCTGCGCAATTTCGGATTTAAAACGTTTATATTATTCCTCCCAATTGGCTTATGTTAAATTGCCGGAATTGGGCACAAAATTTTCGAAACAGCGTACTATATAGTGTCATTTAAAAAGGACAAATCATCCGGTTAACGTTGGCAAACAAATTGCTTCATAGGTTTTGAGATGAAAATGTTTTATCTAAGCGAGTATAAGGAGAAACAACAATGAAACAAATATTTAACGTGAATCAAGGATTAAAATTAATATCGATCTTAACGTTGATTATCATATTTTCATCATGCACGCTCCATTTTCCCTATGAGTGGGATTGGGGGTCGCGGGGCATCCGGGTTAGACTGCTGGTGGAACCGGATGATGCCAATGTGTTACTGAACGGTAAATGGATTGGCGAAGCCTATGAATTTTCCTCTTTTGAGTCAGCGATTCGGCTGGCCTCACGAAATAACGAAATCATCGTTAAAAAAGAAGGCTACGTAGAAGAGGTCATCGACCTGTACCAGTACTATACCAGTAATATCACCATACGGTTGAAATTACTCAAAGATAAAGACTATACCGGTCCCGTAAAACCAAAGAAACCAGGGGAAAAACCGAAACCCAAAGACGCGGGCAAAAAACCCAAATATCCCCCAAAAGCCAAACCCCCAGAGAAAATTCCGCAAGATATAGAAGAAAAGGGCCAGGAACTCACCGCGGTCGAGTCGGTGGAGGTGTTCCTGGAAGTCTTACCGGAAGAGGCTTCCATCTATATAAACGGCAAATTTTGGGGTATTTCACCCAAAGGTGGAAAAATCGAAAATTTCCGGTTAAAGCCGGGTAAATACACCCTGGAAGTGCTCAAACCCGGATACCGCACCTATGAGAAAGAATTGATTGTGAAAGATAAAAAGATCAACCTATCTATTCGATTGGAAAAAAAATAACAATAATTCTCTTGAGTATGTTGAGTAAGGATAATTCAATTTTAAGAGAAGGCCTCACTCACCCACTCACCCACTCACCTTACTTACCTAACCTTCTAAATAGGTTTTCTTAATCAGGTTTATTATGGTGGCATTTTCGGAATGACCGGTTTTCTGGGCGGTGATTTTCCCCCGGATGGGACGCCCCAATAAATAGAAATCACCAATAATATCCAGGATTTTATGGCGAGCCAGTTCTTCCGGGAATCGCAATTCGGTATTAATTACCTTGCCGCCGTCAATAAGGATAAAATTGTTCAGCCTGCCGCCTTCGGCCAGGCCCATCCGGGAAAGTTTACTTAACTCCTGCATGAAACCGTACGTACGTGCAGAAGCAATTTCTCTTTCAAAGGCTTCAAAAGAATCCATCACAAATTCATAGGACATGGTACCCAGGGGTTCGGGATAAATAGCGGTATATTTAACAGAAAAACAATCGGCAGGTTCTATTTTAATAAATTTCCCGTTCGCTGTTTCTTCCCCGATAATTAGGGCCTGATCGATAACAATTTCCGGGACAACGGCATCCTGGGCCTCAATACCTGTTTGCCGGATAAATTGGCAAAATTCGCTGGCAGAACCGTCGCCAATGGGCACTTCTTTGTTGATTTTGATGGAAAGATTGGTAATCCCGGCAGCGTGCAAAGTGGCCATAAAATGCTCGATGGTCCTGGCTTCCAGGTTGTTTTTCCGGATCGACGTGGCATAGGCGGTGGTATCCAGGAATTCGATTCGCGCCGGGATATAACCGGGCTCGGAAATATTTTCAAAACGTATGCCTTTCCCAGGTGACAACGGTTTAATCGATAACCCGGTTTTCACACCGGAATGGAGCCCCATCCCATAAAAAATATTACCGGTTTTAATGGTTTGCTGGTTCTTAAAATAAACAAGATCAGTAATTTCATACTCGATCTCACTGGAATCTTCTTTCACTGCCTTCTTCTTTTCCGGCACGACTAACGTTTCGACTTCATTTTCACCCAGGATGGCCCGCAGCCGTTTATTTTCAGCCAGTACCTTCCGGTATTCCAGGCCCCGTTTCAGTACAAAGGTCACTTTATCAAGGCTGAGGGGTTTTTCCAGGAAATCATAGGCCCCCTCTTTAACCGCTTTAACCGCTGTGGAAATATTCACATGGCCTGAAATCATGATAATAATCTGCAGCGGATCAATGGCCAGGATTTTCCGCAAGGTCTCAAGCCCATCAATACCGGGCAGCCAGATATCCAGGAATACTGCCTCAGG
Organism: Candidatus Aminicenantota bacterium; assembly: GCA_011772425.1. GTDB lineage: Bacteria > Acidobacteriota > Aminicenantia > UBA2199 > UBA2199 > JAKAGC01. The sequence continues at coordinate 16,344 of WVZO01000752.1, read as the reverse complement.
TCTTATGTTTCTGAATTTCTCTATCCCCTCCTCACCGGAAGCGGCAAAAAACGTCTTATATCCCTCATCTTCAAGAATTGAGGCTAACGATACCTGGATGTTCTTTTCATCATCGATTATCAAAATCTTTTCCATTCCCTTAACTCGTCAGCAAAACCTCAGTCTTCAGTTTCAACCTTAACCTCAACCTTTTTCTAGATTCATCCCTTCTTCAATAAATTTGCTTCCTTCAACGGGAGCAAAATCCCCGACATCCAACTGCACCTTTACTTCCTCTTCATCTTTATCCATAAAACAAACCACCTGCCGGGCATAATCCCATTCTTTTTCCAACGACAGGTGAGCAATCTTTTCAAGAACATCCCTGCGCAGCGTTCGCGCCAAATGCCGGGCCCCATATTCCCTGGAATAGCCATTCCTGATGACATAATCGATCACATCATCCTTAAGCACCAGTTCTTTATCCTGTTTCTCCAACTGCTCCCGGGTGGCCTTCAATAAGATATCAATGATCTTTTTCACATCGTCTTCATCTAAATGATTGAATATTAGAACTTCATCCACCCGGTTTAAAAATTCAGGGGAAAAATATTTTTTCAGGACTTTTATCAAAGAGGCATGGGATACATGACTGCCTTTCAGGTCACTCTGATATCCCACCTGGACCTTGGAAAAGAGTGAAGTCCCGATATTGGATGTCATGATAATCGTGGTATGGGAAAAATCCACCACATTTCCCCTGGCATCGGTTAATCGTCCGGCATCAAAGACCTGGAGAAATATATTTAACAACTGGGAATCGGCTTTTTCAATTTCATCCAACAGGATAATGGAATAGGGATTCTGTCTGACTTTGTCGGTTAACTGGTTGGAATCCATGTACCCCACATAACCGGGTGCAGCTCCCACAAAACGTGAGTAAGTAAATCTTTCCATGTATTCGGACATATCGATACGAATTAAAAAATCTTCCGAACCATAAAGAGTCCTGGCCAGGGCAAGAGCCGTCTCGGTTTTGCCCACCCCTGTGGGACCGATAAACAAGAAAACCCCATCGGGCCGTCCTTTTTTAATGTCAAAATCCAATTTTGCCGTGGTAACACTGGCGGAAATTCGCTCAATGGCCTCATCCTGTCCCACGATCTCCTGCAGCAAATTCTCGTTCAACTGGATCAACCGATGCTTCAATGAAAGCGGAATGTTGGACTCCGGGAGATTCAACATATCTGTAACTACCTCTGCGATATCTGCGGGTTCCACTTCAAATTTATTCAATTCATCCATCTGGATTTTATATTTGACTTTTGAAATTGTCCGCTCAAAAATCATTACCGCTGAATCCGGGCATTTCTTATCCCGGATATCCCGTTTGGCACTTTCCACGATCCGGTCAATGATCTCTTCGGATACAATAATCTTATCCCTGGCAAAAACCTCTTCTGATAAACTCCGCAGCACTTTCCGCGTCTCTTCCACCGACATCTCGTTGACAGTTACTTTCTGGAAAAAACCCATCAGGGTATTGTCTTTTTCAATGGTATTTTTATACTCTTCATAATTGGTGGTGGCAATCACCTGGATGGATTTATTCCTTAAAAAAGGTTTTAACATATTGATCAGGTCAAGAGACGTGCCCCGGGGAGCCCCGGAAGCAATCATTAAGTGTACATCTTCCAGCACCAGGATTCCTTTTTGTGATTTAAACTCATTCAACAGCTTGACTACTTTTTCTTCAAATTGGCCCCTATATTTTGAACCGGTTAAAAGAGAGACAAAATTGATCTCCTTCAGCCGTTTATCTTTCAACATATCCGGGACTTCCCTATTCAGCATTTTCATGGCCAGGAGGCGCAGCAGGGCTGTTTTTCCCACGCCGCTTTCTCCTACCAACAGGGCATTGCGCCTGGTAGAGGACAGCAATATCTCAAGCAGCTGCCGCAGTTCCTTGTCTCTCATCAGGAGTTTTTCGTCGCTGTGAAACACACTTTCGGTGAGATCAAAGAAATTCTCATTCTTTTCCTTTACCGCCTGCTGTTTATTTTTTTCAATGGCATCCCGAACCCGTTTTAGTTTCTCAGCTACCCGTTTGTTCTGGGTGAATTTGAGCACTTTTTCATAAAAATTAAGAGCCAATTCAAAATCCTCTTCCTTTAAGTAAATATCCCCCATTATTTCATACCCTTCCGCATAATGGGGATAGAGCAGCAAAAACTTTTGCATGAGTTTCTTCACCTCGAAGATGCGGTTGATATTCACCAAATTCTTTATCTGTAATAGATAGATTAAAGGCAGATCAATGGTTTCAAAAGAGAGGTCTTTCAACAAATTACAGCTCTCTTGAAAGAGTCTCTCTTTATGATAATTACAGGAGGTTTCAATGCGCTCGCTGTTGTCCAGCATCACATGGCTTTGCTTTTGGCTTTTTAATTTATGCTTCAGGCCCCTGGCAACTTCGAATTCAAAATTGGAGAACAAAAATTCGAAAACTTTCAAGTCATATTTCGGATTGTCAATGAGAATTTCTTCACCGCTGTCCACATCCGCATAGATCAAGCTGCCGGTTCTCACATCCACCCGGGAAAGGAACAAATTCCGGTTTTCCCTGTTCACCACAAAGGGAGAAATACTAAAACTGACAGATGTATTGGAATAGATCAATTCATTATTAACGGAATCACTGGAACTGAAGAAGTTTTTAAGGTGCAGTTTTTTGCTGGAGTAGATGGAGCCGGAGATTTTCTGGTTGATCATCTTGAAGAAATTTTCAATCCAGAATCGATAATCCAGGAATAAGCTTTTTTGTTCTTTTTTATCCACGAATAAACGGTCCCGTTTGAAATAGTCGATTATATTCTCAATAATGAATATAAATGTCTGACGCTCGGTTCGGGTAAAGCCAAAAACACTGGTATCAAACCTGTACAAATACAGGTTTATGGCAGCCATCAGGTCAACCGGGTCTGCTGTGAAAAAAGACATCCCTTCCGGGAGTATCAGGTTTTTCTTCTTATAGAGGTTTTCCCCTTTTAACAGGGTATCGATGACAATGGCCAGGTAACGAATCAACTGGTCGGAATTTTTCTTATCCAGTTCTTTCCGGTTAAAATCCAGTTGAGGGAAGAAATAGGCCAAAAACGCGTTTAACTTTTTATATTGGTCAATTTGTATATTCATTTTTCTGGTTAAAATCTCCTTCATAAAAGTATATATTCTAATCCACAATTTGTCAATTTTAAATTGATTTTTTCCTCTAGGTTTGATATACTTTTCAATATACAATGGAAAACATATTAAAGTTTTTGAATGATTACCCCGCCCTGCAAATCGTTGTCATTATTGCGGCAGTTTTAATCCTGGCTAAAATTATTTTAGAAGTACTGAAAGTATCCAAGTTGGTCAACCTGGAGGACAAGAACCTGGTTGATGCTCTTTATTCCATCATGTTCAAAAAATCCTACTTGATTCGCAAAGCGAAAAAATTACTTAGACAGGGGAATCACTTCGATGCCGGTAAGATATACGAAGAAATCGGCGATTATAAGTATGCGATGAATGCCTATGAGGAGGGTGAACTGTGGGATACCCTGGGGGAATTATATGAGAAATTAAATAGGGAGACCCAGGCCCTTGAAGTCTACAAAAAAAGTGGGAATTTCGATAAACTCATTCAATTGTACATGAAGCGAAAAAACATTGAAGCGGCGGGTGTGATTCTCGAAGATAATAACCGGTTCCAGGAAGCTGCCGAGCTGTACTACACTCACGGACGGTTCGAAAGAGCCGCGCAGATTTATGCACGAAAGGGGTTCCATAAAAAGGCAGCTCTTATCTATGAAAAAGCCGGAAACCTGAAAATGGCGGCGGAGAGCATGGAAAAATGGTTTTTAAGCAATGTGGATGGAGCCATGGGTTTCCAGGGTTCCCCCCAATTGGACAAGGACCTTTATAAAACCGTGGAATTATATGTCAAGATAGGCGAAATCCAACGGCCGTATCAGTTATTGGTAAAACACAGGAAATTTGACAAAGCAGCGGAATTGGCATTTAAAATGAAGAAGTATGAAGAAGCTGCCAAGTTGTTTGAGCAGGCCCAGATGCCCCTAAAAGCCGCCCAAATTTATGAAAAAATGGGTAAAACCAAAGTCGCCTACCTGTTAAAAGGTGAATCGGCAATTGCCAGGGGACAAACCGTGGAAGCTGCCGATTGGTTTTTAAAAGGGCAGGATTATATCCGGGCAGCAGAATTGTACGAATGGGAGAAAAAATTTGAAAAAGCAGCCCATTGCTATTTTATGTGCCAGAATCATTTGTCAGCCGCAGACAATTATTTAAAAGCAGGCAATGAAGAAGAAGCGGCGAAGATGTTTGAATTGGGCAGGGAATGGAAAACCGCTGCTGATATTTCCTACAAATACAAAAAGTATCAAAAAGCCGGTGAACTGTATGAAAAAGCCAATGATTACTTTAATGCCGGTCAGTGTTTCCTGAAAGTGGATGACGACAAACGGTCACTGACCAATTTCCAGTTGGTGAAAAAAGGGGACCCTAATTTTGAAAAAGCCATTCCGCAAATGGCCTATATCTTCTTAAAAAACAGGAAGCCTCACCTGGTCATTGAAAAGGTGGGAAAATTGCTCCAGGATCAACCCATCAATAAATCCAATATCGAATGGTATTACGTGCTGGGTCAGGCCCATGAAAATTCCGGGAGTTTTAAACAGGCCTTTGATATTTACCAGAAGATTTTAACCGAAGATTATACCTTCAAAGATGTCCACCAAAAAATAAAAGAGGTGGAGAAATTAATCAAAAAATATAAAGAGATGGACCTGGTGTCGGATGATTCATCCAAACGGTACCGGATCATCGAAAAAGCCGGTGAAGGCGGTATGGGTGTGGTATACAAGGCAGAAGACACGGTACTGAAACGAGTCGTGGCGTTGAAAATCTTAAACAGCAATTTAATCAAAGACAAACGCACACTTGAACGGTTCTTAACCGAAGCCCGTTCTACGGCTTCGTTATCCCATGCCAATATTGTAACCGTCTATGATGTGGGCCAGATCAACGAGGACCATTTTATCTCCATGGAATTCGTGGAAGGTGAGAATTTTATGGAAATCATTCGCAGAAAAAAGGTCTTTTCCATACCCCAAATTTTGTTCGTTGCCATAAAATTACTCAAAGCCCTGGATTATTCACATAAAAAAGGAATTATTCACCGGGATATCAAACCCCATAATATCATGATCACCCGCCAAAAGGAAATAAAAATCATGGATTTTGGTTTGGCCGTGATCCGGGGTGAATCCAAAAAAGGTGAAACCGGTGTGATTACAGGTACTCCCTATTATATGTCACCGGAACAGATCCAGGGGCTGTCCGTTGACCATAGGACCGATATCTATTCCACCGGCGCATCCCTGTTTCATTTAATTACCGGTAAAGTGCCTTTCAAAGGTGAAAATATTTTCTACCAGCATCTTTTTGAACCGGTTCCCCCGCTAACTAAGCTAAGAAAGGATGTGCCGGATAAACTGTCGGAAATCATTGTAAAATGCATGGAAAAGAAACGAGAAAATCGCTACCAGAGTGCCCAGGAAATTTTAAACGAGATTAAATTAGTCAGCACATAATAATTTAACTTAAACATCATACAAAAGTAAAGGAGATTGATTATGGATTTTGCCTTAACTGAGGAACAAATAGAATTGAAAGAATTGACTCATCAGTTTGCAAAAAACGAGATGCGTCCGCAGGCTGCTGAATATGATGAGAAAAATGAATTCCCTGTAGAAGTCATGAAAAAAGCCTTTGAGGTTGGATTCTTAACTTCAGGTATCCCGATGGAATACGGTGGTACAGGTTTTTCAAATCTTGACAATGCGGTGGTATGCGAAGAACTGGCCTGGGGATGCTCGGGTATGTATACCTCCATGATGGCCAATACCCTGGCTACCACACCCGTTGTTTTATTTGGCAGCGATGAACAAAAAAAGGAATACCTGACACCGTTGACCCGGGAAATGAGCTTTGCCTGTTTCGGGTTAACCGAACGGGAAGCAGGCTCAGACAATTCAATGATAAAAACCACTGCCATTAAGGACGGTGATTATTATATTATCAATGGTTCCAAGACCTTTATTACCAATGCGGGTGTGGCAAAAACAGCGGTTATTTTTGTCTCTACCGATCCTTCCCGCGGCGCCAGGGGATTGTCGGCATTTATCGTCCCCATGGATACCCCTGGAGTCACAGTGGGCAAGCATGAGAATAAGATGGGACACCGGGCCTCCAATACGGCAGAGATTTACTTTGACGATGTCAAAATACCATCCGGGAACCTACTGAGACGGGAGGGTTTTGGATTCATCATCGCCATGAAAACCCTTGACCTGGCACGTCCTGCTGTGGGAGCCGGCGCTGTAGGGGTGGCCAGGGCTGCCTATGAAGAAGCCCTGAAATACGCCCAAACCCGGGTACAGTTCGGCAAACCCATTGCATCGTTCCAATGCAACGCCTTCAAACTGGTAGACATGATCACGGAAATCGATGCCGCCCGTTTATTGGTTTACCGCTCCGCATGGATGTTGGATAATAAAATGAAAGCCTCCAAAGAATCCGCCATGGCAAAAATCATGGCTACCGATGTGGCAATGAAAGTCACCGTAGAAGCAGTCCAGATACTGGGTGGATACGGGTATATGAAGGAATACCCCGTAGAAAAAATGATGCGGGATGCCAAATTATTCCAGATATACGAAGGAACCAATGAAATCCAGAAACATGTCATTTCACTGGAAATCCTGGGAACACTGAAGAATATCGGGTAGGAGGCCAGGAGGCCAGTTGGCGGTTGGCAGTTGGCAGTTGGCAATAGGAAGTAAGAAGTAAGAAGTAAGAAGTAAGAAGTAGGTCTGAGTGGCATGTATCTTATCATACGTTTCTTGAAGCTAATCCTGCTGGGCGTTCTTGTCTATATCCTCTATAAATTGCTGTGGAAGGGCGAGCGTTTTCTTTTCTTCAAGCCCAAAGGGAAAATCCGTCAAAAACGCCAACATAACCACCATCCCCAGGCAGCGCTGGAAGAAATGAAAAAAGACCCGGTATGCGGTACCTACATCCCGGAAAATCAGGCCGTTAAATATAAACACAGCAGTGAAACCTATTACTTTTGCTCTGAAGAGTGCAAACAAAAGTTCCAGCAGCTTCAGAAAAAATAGCACCTCATTGAACACCGGATATCAAAAGAGGAGTAGTGCACGTTGTTTCATTCATTAACAGGCGAATGCACCGTATCTATTATTATCCCGGCAAAAAATGAAGAAGCCAATATCAGCAAATGCCTGGATGCTGTTTGTCGCCAGGAAACTGCGTATCGCTTTGAGATCATTGTGATCGACTCAGGCTCTGCAGATGCCACCCCGGCAATTGTCCGACAATATTCCCAGGTAAAACTGGTGGAAATTCAACCGGAAGAGTTTGGTCACGGCAAAACCAGGAACCTGGGAGCCAGCATTTCCAGCGGGGATTATACCGTGTTTTTAAATGCCGATGCCATCCCGGTGGATAACCACTGGTTAACCCGATTGCTTGATCCCTTTAGCAAAAACAATGGTAACAAAATCGCAGGGGTATTTAGCCGCCATATCCCCAAACAAGGCTGTTACCTCTATATGGTACGGGATATCCAGGCCACCATGCCGGTATCTCCACAGCCCATCATACGAACCAGTGCCAGAGCTCTTGATTTTATGATTTTTTCCACGGTGAGCTGCGCCATTCCCCGGGATGTATGGTTAAAATATCCCTTTGATAACAACATTATAATTGCAGAAGATCAACACTGGGCCCGGCATGTACTGGAAAAAGGATTCAAAATCGTATACCAACCCGCCTCCATGGTCTATCATTCCCATAACTATTCTCCCCGTCAATTGTATGAGATTAAATTAAAGGCAGCCAGAGCCACCGGGAAATTTAAAAACAAGCTCAGCGCCGCGGTGAAGGGGTTTGTCTTAATAACCGGTGGACTGATCGTTAAAATCATCGGAGACCTGGGATTCATCCTCTGCAAATGCCCCAAAACGATTCCCTTTTCACAGAAATTAAAAGAAATCCTGATCGCTTTTAAAGCCAGGACAGCCAGCTTCCGGGGAAAGTACAGGGGGTGGTTGAGTAGAGAAGCGAGGAAGCGAGGAAGCGAGGAAGCGAAGAAGCGAAGAAAGTAGGAAGATAATGGAGTTAGTCGAATGACTAAAATGGATATATTAAAAAGCCTGGCACCGGGGTTTTTGCCCTTGATCGTATTCATCGTCGCCGATACCTTCTTTGAACCGGGAATCGCCATCGGTATAGCGGTAGGAACAGCAATTATCGAGTTAATCATTTCCTATGTCAAAGAAAAAACATTGGACAAATTCATACTGTTTGATGTGGCATTGATTGTCTTCCTGGGGTCGGTATCCATTTTATTGGAAAATGAAATCTTTTTTAAATTAAAGCCCGCGGTGATTGAACTGATTTTCTGTATAATCCTTGGGGTATCGGTATTCTCACCAGTCAATATCATGTTAATGATGACCAAACGCTATATGAAAAATATCGAGCTTGGCAAAGCGCAGATTGCACAACTGACAACGAGTCTGCGGGCATTATTTTATATATTCCTGGGCCACACGGTTTTGATTGTTTATTCGGCCTTTTTCATGTCCAAACAGGCATGGGCATTCATCAGCGGCGGACTGTTTTATATTCTCTTTGGCGTCTATTTTGTTTTCCAGTTGGTCAAAAATAAACTCAAACAAAAACAGTGGCATGAAAAATACAAAGATGAGGAATGGTTTGATATCGTGGATGAACAAGGGCGCGTCAAAGGCAAAGCACCCAGGAGTATATGTCATTCCGGACCGGGGATGCTCCATCCCGTGGTTCACCTTCATGTGATCGATTCCAAAGACCGGATTTTTCTACAAAAACGGGCCATGACCAAAGAAATCCTACCGGGAAAGTGGGACACCGCAGTCGGCGGCCACCTGAGCAGCGGTGAAACTATTGAAGATGCATTAAAAAGAGAAGCCGCTGAAGAGCTGGGAATTTCCGAATTTAACGCGCAAATGGCAGCAAAATATGTCTGGGAATCCGATATTGAATCGGAACTGGTGTTTATGTTTATTTGCCGCTGTGATAAAACCATTACTATCAATAAAAAGGAAATCGACGAAGGCAAATTCTGGAAAAAGAAGAAGATAAAAGAGGTGATTGGCAAAGGTATACTGACCCCCAATTTTGAATTCGAATTCGATATTCTCCGAAAAGTCCTCTATCACGAAGAGGACGTTCAGTAGGAAGTAGGAAGTAGGAAGTATGCGCCTCGCCGAGGGGCTACTTACTGAAGCGGAAATAAAGGACTTCTCCATCTTTGACGACATAATCTTTGCCTTCCAGCCGCAGGGTGCCTTTTTCTTTGGCCTGGCTGAACCCACCTGCCTCCAGGAGGGCCTGCCAATTAATGGTTTCGCTCCTGATAAATCCCTTCTGGATATCGGTATGAACTTTCCCGGCCGCCGTATAGGCATTATCAGATTCCTTGATGGTCCAGGCCCTGACTTCATTATCTCCTATTGTAAAAAAGGATATCAGATTTAATAATCGATAGCTGACATTGATGAAATTCTCCCTCATGTAGTGATAATCCGCCAAGCCATACTCTTCCTGGAACACCAACCGATCCTCCTCATCCAATTCCAGTAATTCTTGTTCGATTTTTGCGCAAAACACCTGGGTCGTGATATTCTTTTCCGGTTCTTTTTTTAGTTCTAAATATCTTCTATACGTATTTTCATCGGCGTTGATGATATTGAGAAGGGGTTTTTGGGACAAAAATTTAAAACCCCTCGCCTGGAGTTCTTCCGCCGGTGTAAACGAATATTCTCGCAGCGGATTCCCTTGTTCCAGGAAATCCTTTAGTTTTTTCATCAGTTCCAGCTCTTCCTCCAGTTCTTTGGATTTCATTTTTTTGACATCAGCGAATAATCGTTCCATGCGTTTTTCAACGGAGATAAAATCAACGGTCTTTAATTCATCTTCCATTGTGTGGATGTCTCGTGCCGGGTCAATGGCACCCTGGGGGTGGAGGATTTCTTCATCTTCAAAGCCCCGGATCATATGAACCAGGCCGTCCGCGCGCCGCAGCAAATCGATAAAGGTAACGTTTTTACTTTCGCCAAACGCCAGGGCGCCGGTATCCAGGTATTCGATCTTAACGTAAACCGGCGGAAGGTTAAAGTGCTGTGCCAATTGGGTCAACCGGTGGTCCGGCACATCAACAATCGCCTTGTGGTACTCATGGGTGGACGTGGAAAATTTCGAAACCTCCTCTTGTTTGTCGGTTAACATGTTAAATAATGATGTTTTACCCGATTTGGGATAGCCAAAAATTGTTAGTATCATACTCGCATTATACAGAATTTTTTAAATCCGTCAAGGCTATTATTTTTTTACCACGAAGACACGAAGGGCACGAAGGCATTTACATGGGGTTAAACGTACAAATGGAAAAAGTCCAGGGAATGTTTTAATTGTTGTTCAAGAAAGCTTTGACCGCATAAAATAGAAAATAAGCACTAAAGGCAAGCAGTAAATATCCCAGGATTTTGGTTATCTTGCCGGTTCGTTTGTGATTGAATATTTTTTTCATTTTATTGGTGATAAATACCACCAGGAAGAAGTAGGATGCCGCACCCGCGGACACCACCACAAAAAACAGTATCTCAAATCTCAGCTCCAGGGGAATAAAAAGCTTATTTTTCCTGAGAAATTGCAGGCAGATCATCCAGGAAATAATCCCCAGTGGATTGACCAGTACCATTGTCAATCCTTTCAAAAGTGACCAGCGTTTACGCTTGATTTTGGTAACCAGTTTTTCTTCTTTTTTTTCGATAAACCGGGAATTTTTTAATGCCACCAATCCCAGGCCAAAGGTAATCGTTGCGGTAAATAGGAAGAAGAAAGGTTCCAGTTTGGGGTATTTGGCAAAGGGAGATATGCCGAAAAACGCACACGTTGCCCATACCGCATCGCCAAGGGCGGCCCCGATCGCTATCATCATGGCATGGATAAAGTGTTTTTGCACGGCATTATGGAAAATCTCCAGGTTTACCGGTCCAATGGGGATACCCAGCAAAAAAGAAATCCAGAAGCAGGAAATGTAAAAAAGGATAATTTCAGTCATGAGGCATTATTGTAACAAAAAAAAGAGAAATGTCAAATAGGAAAATTGTTGGAATGATGGAATGATGGAATGGTGGAATATTGGAATGATGGAGAATCTTCTAGTGTCATATCAATGCTGAAATGATGGATAAGAATAATAAATTCGAAATTCGAATTTCGAAATTCGAAACAAATCCGAAATTCAAATGTTCAAATGTCCAAAACATCTTTAAAGACCTCTAATAAAGGAACTGATGCTCCTTAAGCTCTTGTTTTGAATTTTGAATTTTGGTCATTTGCATTTGTTTCGTATTTCGTGCTTCGTGCTTCGGATTTATACTTTTGCACGTCATTTGATGCGTGACATGACATTAGTATCGGGGAGTGATTTTTATAATAATTGTTTTTTTGGTCATCTTACCGTTTTTGCTTTTTCGCATGAAAATCAATGGATATTCCCCGATAAACCCCGGTCCCGGCTGCCAGTAAAAAACGCCCCGTTCCCTGTCCAGGGTGGAACCGATAGGAAGAGAAGAAAGGTTCAACGTTGGTGCTCCTGGATCAGAGAAGTGGATTTCCAGCCGTTCCAATTCTTTGATTTCAATATATATGGTACCGTTTTCATCCGGGTAAACCATTTGCGGTTTGCTATTTTTATTATAACCCTTTCTTATCCTGATGGGGCTCCTACCCGCTTTGCGCGCTGCGCTGTGCGCTGTGCCCTCCGTTCTGCTCTTTCCTGTATTTTGAATGGTAAAATACCGGCTGCCAATGCCATCGGTATTCCCAGCGCTGTCTGAGGCAGTCCATTGAATGGTATGTACACCATCCTTATAGGCCGTGGTATCCAGGTAAAAATAACCCACCGCCCCATTGCTGTTGGCATAACCGGGGAAAAGAGAAGCAATATCCGGCCGGTAAATGTTATAAATGGGATGGCCGATGGTGACACCATCCAGGATTACATTTATGGTTGAGCCATTGGTGGGGATACTGTTGGGTGGCGGTGTTAACACCCATCCCCAATTGATAAAACTGCTGCCCCAGGCCGTACCGCCTTGCGTGGGCGTATCAATGGCCCCAAAAGGCTTCACCGCATGGGCATTGTCACAGGTAATGGTTTTAGTGCCCAGGGTGACTTGATTACCGGAACCGTCTTTGGCAATGGCATAAATTGTAAATGTGCCGTTACCGCCGTTGGGCAGGAAATTGGTCAGCATCATGTATCCCCATCCTGCCCTGGAATTATTGGGGTAATCGGGATAGGCCGCTTCGATATCCGGACGTGCCCCTTCTACAAAAACGGCGTCCCCGATGTAAATCATCCCGGTTTCATGGCCCGAAACCGGGTCCCTGTAGATTTTTACACTTTCCACTTCCACGTCGTCCAGGGCCCAACCCGTGACCGGTATGCTGCTGTAGACAGTGGCGCCATCCTTAGGCGTATCAAACGACCCAAAGGGGGATTCCTGGCCGCCCCCACCGCCACCACCGCTGCTGCCGTATTCATAAGCACCCCGGTCCACACCCGAACCGGCCGGCCGGTTGTTTCCATCGATATCATCGGCCGGCACCAGGCCGTTGAGACTGCCCACGACCAGACCCGAATCAATGGCCGGGCTGCCCGGCTGCAGATGACCGTTAAACGTATCCAGGCTGTCGTTTACCAACAGCGGGTCCTGCTGGATATCATGGGCTGATAAATGAACTTCATCGGCGATTTTAGCGTCGTAAACAATATTGTAATCCATCTGGGTGTTATAGAAATTAAATTGGTCCAACCAGAAATAACAGGACCTGTCCCAGGAATTCTCGAACTCCGGGTAGCCCTGGAAAATATTATTCTGCACGACAATGGTTTCCGAGCCGTTGCAGGAGGCATCATCGCATTCGCCGCCCAGGAGACAATCTCCATGGCCGGCGATGGTAGAATTGACCACCGAAAAGGTGTTTCCTTTTCGCAGCGAAAACACCAGTGTGCTTCCCAGAGCACGGCAGTTATCCACGTGATAGGTAAAGGATTTACCGTTAAAAAAACCGCAGTTGCCGACCAACAGGCAATTTTCAATGGCGGAATCGCCATTTACTTTTACCGCATTCCCTGCGTTGCCGTAAGCTTGTGTGCGTTTAATGTCGATCTTGCTGCCGCTTTCGCGCGCATAGAGGAGATCAAGACCGTCCGAGGTATTATAGCGGAAAATACAGTCCTGGAAAATCCAGTGACCGCCGGTGGTTCCGGTGCCCAGACCGTCGCCGTACCCCCCTGCCGTTTGCGCCCAGCAATTATGGGGTTGTTTGCCCGGGTAGGTTTCACCGCACCCGTTCCATTCGATGGTGACGCGGTTAAACATAATCGTGCCGCTGTTGGAACTGTTTCCATCCCCCAGGTCTCCTTCCCAGCCTACCCAGCCGTTGCCGGCAATACGAACGTCTTCAATGGTCCAGTTGGAAATCCGTCCGGCCCGGATACCCGCGGAAGCCAGGCCGTGAACATCCAGGTGTTTCAGCGTCACATTGGAGGCATCCGAGGCAAGGATTCCATCGGAAGCCCAGTTTCCATAGGGATAGTTATCCCGTTCGCATTCTACCGACGAACTGGCATGGTCTTCCACGCAGTTTGAATGGTCGGTAATCTCCAGGCAGCCGATATACACGTTGGAAGAACCGGTAAGATCGAGAATTTGCCACGGCCGCTGGGTGCCCCACAGTTCCGGTGGGTTCGGGCATCCTGAATTCCAGCCTTTGCCCAGGATACGGGTGGGGTGGTTCGCATCCGGCCCGGCAGGCAACGGCGGTAGATCGCATTCATATGTATAGTCTACATCGCACCATCCGGAGGTGTTGGGTGCACCGTAGCCCATCATGTAGCTGCCTGCAGCAATAATAAGGGTATCGCCCCCCTGGATTTTCCAGTTACCGCTGCTGTTCAGTGCCCAGAAGGGATGGGACCAGGCACAGGGTTGATTGGTTCCGCTGCCCGGGTACGGTGCATCTACCAGGCCTGTACATTGGGTGGCTGTCCCTCCGTCTGTCCTGACATAATACGTGGTCCCGTTCGAAGATGGTTGAGCCACTTCGCTGTCCATCATTGGCAATGAGGCATTGGCACACCGCTCTGCATCCAGGCAGATGTTCAATTCGGCATCTTTATTGTAGTTCTTTATCTTAAATCCATACTGATTTTTCCCTTTTTTTATGATTCTCACGTCAACAGCCATTCTCTTTCCCTCAATCACCTGGAATGCTTCCGGTGTATGATAGACCCAGCGGTCCAAATCCGTATTCTTTTTTTCAAACCGGATACTATCGATATCAACCCCCGGTGCCAGGCGCCAGGCATATTCGATATAGTTTTCTCCTTCATGGATTTTAGAATCGATATTTCCTCTAGCTGCTGTTATTGAGGCATTTAAAAAAACCAACAAGATAATAAGGATTAATTTTTTCATGGTTCCTCCGATGACAGTAGTAATATAGCAGACTGGGAAATTTTATTCAAGAAAAATTAAGCTGTCTATTTTTATTGTCTCTCAAGTTGACTTTTAATTGCTTTTGGATTATTATTGATATGGAGGCTGACTTGGCCGATATGACTTCAAACAATGTAAATGTAACGCGAGCTGAGATGGAGCAGTTCGTTGTCAAATTCCTGGAAACTCATTTGCCAAAGGCAATGGAAGATTATGTCGAAAGGAATGAATTAAGAGCAAAAGAGCTGGCATTGATGGAGCGAATGATAAGAGTGGAGGAAGAACTGAAAAGCCTGCGGGAAATGTCCGAAAAACGGTTTGAGGCTTTACAGAGGGAGTTAAATACCAGGTTTGAGGCGATCAATGATCGATTTAAGGCTGTTAATGATCGATTTGAAGCCATGGACACACGATTTGAAGCGTTGCAGAGGGAGTTAAATACCCGGTTTGAAGCGATCAATGATCGATTTGAAGCTGTCAATGATCGATTTGAAGCCATAGACAAACGATTTGAGGCCATGGACAAACGATTCACCATGATTCAATGGATGATCGGGCTGCTGGTTGGCATCCCTGCTATTACTATCACCATTATCCAATTATTGAAGGCCATTTAATAGTTATAACCGTTGAGTTTTTCTCTCTAATAAGATAAGATAAATACTGGTCATCAAAACCATGAGGAGGTATTGACTATGGCAATGGCAAGTGTCCAATTTGAGATACCGGAAGAGATATTGTATGCTTTAAATGAAAGCATAACAGAATTTACTTTGCAGATGCGTCTTTTCACAGCCCTGCATTTGTTTAAGAAGCATAAATTATCCCTGGGAAAGGCGGCAAATTTAGCAGGGATGGACAAAGATCAATTTATGATAGAGTTGGACAGAAGTGAGATTCCACTCATCGATTATGACCCACTTGAGTTAGAAGAAGAATTAGCACGATTTGAAAAATGATTGTCGTTTCAGATTCTTCACCGTTAGGCAAAAAAAAAGGCAATATTAAGCAAGTAAAACCATTGTTGGACAAATTAATCAAAAATAGGATAAGAATCGGAATTTCTCTTTACCAAAAGGCATTAGATCTGGCTGGAGAAAGTTAAAACATAACTTCCAGTGGACCATAGGAAGTCATCCGCATTATCAAATTCACTGATGTAAATTTTGATTTTTTCAATAGCTTCCAATATTGTTAGTACATGAATAATGTTAGGTAATGTTAGGTGACAGGCAAGATTTGAACGAAGGTACACGAATGGACACGAAGAGTTAAGAGTCCATGCCCGCAGGAGGCAAGGATTGAGCGGTAGGGACGTATTGTTCAGCGGTGGAAATGGGGTCAGGAAGCGGTGGAAATATACTGCTCTAGCGGTGGAAATGGGGTCAGATAGCGGTGGAAAAAGGCTTAATTCCATATCCATCCTGGAACTACCGGCCTCCGCCGGCCAGGGGGATGTGCTTTTTAATTATAAATTATAAATTGTTAATTGTTAATTATTAATGGAATTTGTGTCCTTCGGACATTATTGGTTAACGCCTTCGGCGAAAAGAAAAAGAAATTCCCCAAGGCGTTATTCTCCCGCCGCAGGCGTTTATTTGCCCGAAGGGCGCAAATTCCATTTTTAATTTTTAATTTATCATTTTTCGTTTTTAATTTG
>WVZO01000287.1:19093-45348 GCA_011772425.1 Candidatus Aminicenantota bacterium | reverse complement strand
AAAATATTTTTACAATAAGAGCCTGATGTGATATATTATGCATACAATGTGCGGTGTGTGGAATGTGGTTTTATGTGTGCCTGGCAAAAGTTAAAATGACAACAGACAGGAGTCTCCCGGTGATAAAAATTTTGTTTGTTTGCACGGCCAATAAGATGCGCAGCAAAACCGCTGAAGAGCTTTATAAGAACGATGAGCGGTTTATGGTAAAATCCGCTGGTGTAGCTGATTTTGCTGAAGTGCCCGTCAACCTGGAATTGTTGATATGGGCCGATTACATCGTGGTCATGGAAGAGATGCATTTAGAATGGCTCCGTCAATATTATCCCATAACATATGCAAACAAAAAAAATTTTTGTTTAGATATTCCTGATCTCTATGATTTCATGGAGCCGGAATTGGTGTTCCAGATCAGACAGAAATTTGAAACCCTGTACCAAAAGGAAATAAAAAAAGGAGAGGATGACACGTGAGAAAAAAGGGGACGGGCAAGAAACAACGCTAAATATGCGCTGCCAACTTTTTAACAATCTCCGCCACTTTCTTTCCCAGGTTTACGGCTGTTTCAATTCCCATTTGGTCATTCTCAATGCCGTCAGGGATTCCACTCCATAACATCCCACCAAAATGGCTGGTGGGGGAACAATCCGGCACCACAATCATGCCATGGATCAGGCAATTCTTCACCAGGTCCATTGCTGCCAGTTCCTGTCCGCCGTGCCTGGATTTCCCCACGGTTAATACACCTGCCACCCGGTTTTCAAACATGAAACCATTGCGCCGGAAAGGAATCGAACGATCCAAAAAAGCCTTCATCAACCAGGTTACCCCGCCAAAATAAACAGGACTGGCATAAATCATTCCCTTTATTTCCGGGTCTTTCAATACCGGGATGATGGCATGCTTAAAATCATCATCGATTGAACAATCCAACTTTTTTCGACAGGCCCCGCAGTCCTTGCACCCGGAAAACGTATATTGGGAAAGAATCAACAATTGGGTATCCACACCGCTCTCTTCAACGGCTTCCATGGCTTTTTTCAAGGCATATAAGGTTGTGCTGTTCTCCTTTTTAGGACTTCCGCATATTCCCAGTACTTTCATGAACTCCTCCTTTTTTATTTTACTTCATAAATTTCCACCATTTTTACAGTTCGACTTCAACGACTTCCATATCGAGAAGATTTATAGACAGCATTCGTCGTCTCAACGGGGTTCCCTCTCCAAGAAGAATTTTACACACTTCAGAGACTTCAATACTTGCCACAACAGCAGGAGTGAAAGAAAGGTTGCCGGTTTCTCTTTCTATCCCACTTTGGCCTGTGCACCGGGAATATATTTTTTCCAGTGTATTTTCCCCGGGGAATTGGAGAGCCACCTGTCCATACCAACCGGCAATACTGCCATGAACCAGGGGAATGTTCAATTTAGTACAAATATCACCCAATTCCAACCGGGTTGGTATGCTGTCAAGAGCATCCATCACCACGTCTATTCCTTGCAGTAGTTCCAGTCCACTTTTTATTGTAAATGCCTTCTTCACCGGGACAACAGTAACAGCCGGGTTTATCTCTTCGACCCGTTGGACTGCCACGTCCACCTTATGCTTCCCTATTAAAGGGATCGAGGAATAAATCTGACGATTAAAATTATTTTCTTCAACAACATCAGGATCGATAACTTTTATCTCTCCAATGCCGATGCGTGCCAATTCTTCGACTGCATATCCTCCCAATCCACCACAACCCATAACAGCAACTTTACTGCGAAATAGACGTAATTGCTGCGTGGTTGTTATGGACTGTTGGTTTTGCTGGTAGCAGACAGGTAAAAGATTCATTTCCAGTGCAGCCTCTTCCACTGCACCAAATGTTAATCCAAACCGGGTCGCCGCCTCTACCTTGGCCTCCCAGGGTAATAAATCACCTTGTGCATGAGAACGTAAAAAATCATGTAGGGTTTCCATGTTATCCTCCTCCTATAGGAGGGAAGAAAGCCACCACATCCCCATGGGAAAGTTGGAGATAAGGCGCAGCATGCTTATTGTTAACAAAGATAATCGATACCTGATCCCTGGGAATATTGAGTTCATCGATTATTTGGCCGACGGTTGTACCGTCTGAATATTCCCGGGTTTCTTTATCGAATCGTCCTTTACGCAGCGTTGCAAATAATTTTACTGTGATTTCCATCATACACTCTACATCAATATTTTGGCCCCCATGTCAGTTCTTAAAATTGTGTCCATACACACCTCCTTGTTTAGCCTTAATAACATATATTAGAAAAAACATAGAAGTTTGTCAATACCATTTTTTCAAATTAAATTTTTTGTCCTTTTGATTTTTTAATCATTCCTGGTATAATAAACCTGTAGGAGGCAACCATGAACAAGGATAAACTCAAACAGCCAACCGGAAGGAAGAGGGACAAAAATCGAGAGCAAAAAGAGTCCAAAAAAATGAAACACAGGGACCTAAAACGGGCGGGAATCACCCGAATCCGTAGAATCAGCCGCCACAGGTAAAGGAGAAGAGAAGAAACGAAGAAGAGAAGAAAAGAAAACGATACCAATGGGAAATACCGTTAGGAAGTATAGTACAATGGCTGACCGTGTATCAAAAGCTTTTGCGGGGGGTCCAGGGGGGCAGTTTTCTCGAAAAAAGCCCCCCTGGCAAACATAAATGAAAAATAAATATAAAGAAAAATGCATTGGAGTGCTTTTAGGCACGGCAGTGGGAGATATCCTGGGTGCAAGTGTTGAGGGGTATCCACGAGAAGCTATTAGAAACGCTTACGGAGAAGTGAGGGATTTTTGGGATTCCGGGAGGGGGTTTGGCAGGTATACGGATGATACGGAAATGGCCCTGGCATTGGCGCAATCTCTTGTCGAATGCAATGGAGTAGATGGGGAGCATTGTGCGCAGGCCTATGCAAACTATTACAATCCCTGGCGTGGATATGGGGGAGGTGCCCATGTCGTGATACAGGCATTGAAACAAGGAGCCGATTATAGAGAAACCGGGACCATCCAGTTTAGAGATGGTTCCTTTGGTAACGGGGGTGCCATGCGCATTGCGCCTGTGGGGGTGGTTTACCACAACAAAACCGATGAAGAATTAAAAACCGTGGTTTTTGAAGCGATTCGTTGTACCCATGTCCATCCCGAAGGAATCGACGGCGCTGTAGCCCAGGCCAAAGGGACTGCACTCCTTACTTCACTTGAACACCCCGCTGATTTCACACCTAAAGCTTTCCTGGAGGCAATACTAGAGATATGCAGCACTGAAATCATGATAAAGAAAATCCGGTATTTGCAGACAGTCTTGGGTGAGGATGTTCTTGATGATACCGTCATCAGGCATGTGGGCTGTGGTATCCGGGCGTCGGAGGCAGTCTCCTGTGCCTTATGGGCTGCAATAAAATACTATAACGACCCGGAAGAGGCAGTAATTAAAAGTGTTAACTTCGGTGGTGATACCGATACCATTGGTGCCATGACCGGGGCGCTGATGGGTACGCTGCATGGAAAGGATTGGATACCGAAACGATGGTTGGACAATATGGAAAACAGGACGTATGGCCGGGATTACATGATAAAACTGGGCACCGAACTTTCCGGGGTAACCCTTTAATTCCCCGTTGTCACGAAAATCGTTATCACTGTTACGCCGGTGGTTTCATCCCTGTAATCGGTCTCATACTCTTTCCCGGTTTCCTCGTCGATATATTCCACGAAAGATACCAGGTATATCTCCGGCAGTTGTAATTGTTTCCCATATTTGGCTGCCTTTTTAAGGGCATTTCTATATTCTCTCTCATAGGTAAAGGATTTTAATTCAATACCATACCTGTTTTTGCCATAGGTAATGATTAAATCGATCTTGCCGTTCCCGGTGGGAAATTCCGGGAAAACCCTTCCACCCTGGTTTTTTAAAAATGAGTCCAGGTAGGAGAACAAATTGAAATGATAAACCGCTTCATATATGCGCATATCGTTTCGCCTGGGGGCCGATTTAAAGAGCCACTCTTTGTTCTTTTCCAGGTAGGTTTGATAAAGCTTCATGAGATTGGGGATATTTAAATCAGTGTCGGTAATTATATCGTCCAGTTTGGTAAAGGGGGCCACCAATTGGCCCATTTGCCTGAAATAGGTATTGGAAAAATAA
The DNA here is from genome assembly GCA_011772425.1 of Candidatus Aminicenantota bacterium. GTDB lineage: Bacteria > Acidobacteriota > Aminicenantia > UBA2199 > UBA2199 > JAKAGC01. Next base: position 41,179 of record WVZO01000287.1, on the reverse strand, counting down.
TTAAATATCCGCTTCTGGACAAGTGGGCAGGAAAACCGCAGGTAATATCGGCCATCCGGGTCCAATTCTTTATCCACCAAACCGTTCATATACAGGTCATTGATGGTGGGGTCATCAAACGTGAATTCCAATTTCTCTCCTGTTTGGAACATCTCCAGGAGAAAGGTTTTATTGTGTTCTTTTTTAGCTTTGCTGATGAGGTTTAAGATGTTGTTGTTGGGAAGGGCCACGGTGGCTGCGGCGGCTACGATGTTAAAGTCCTTAATCTCAATGGGTCGGGTTTGATCGACGGTATAATCTTCGAACCCTTCTGTAAGTAATTCACCCAGCCAGCAGGTTAAACCGGGCTGGCCCCGGGTTTCTTCATAGAGCGTCTCAACAACTTCAGGCATGATCTTTTGCCGGCTTTCTTTTTCGTACCATTGGAACATCCCCCGGACTTCTTCAAAGGTAAGGTTAGGGATATGTACACTGCGTTGAACGTTAAATGGAGAGCCTTTGTCACTTTCAATACCCAGGACACTTCGCACCCCGATTAAGGCCACGCCATGAAGCAGATACGTTTTTTGCTCCGTGGCTTTATCATTTTCATCCAGGCCCTTGATGTAAATGTTTCTAAACGCGCTCACAACAGCATTTATGCCTATTTCCGCCAGGGCATCGAATTCATCGAGAATTAAAATAAGCGGCTTATCTAAGACACCTTTTTTAAATATTTTCTGGAATTGTGTTTTGGTATTAATACCGGTGAAGTCTTTATTTAATCCTTCTCCGATTTCTTCTGCAATAGAACCGATGATCTCGGAAGTATCTTCCACTTCCTTGAGATGTTCTAGGTTGATTTTGAGCACATCGAACCGCGGATTTTTTTGCAGTTGAAAAAGAATTTGCTGCATGATCCAGGTTTTCCCGCATTGCCGGGGTGCCCAGACAGTGATGTAATGGCCCCCTTCCGTTGGACTGTCCCCCATCAATTGGGTGTATGCCATATCGATCAACTCTTTTCTCGGAGCGTAGTAATGCAATTTATTATTAATCGGTCCATACGAATTAAACCGTCTCATATTCGGCTCCTTTTTATTATTTTTTCGCACCTATTTTAGCAGAATTTTAAGCGGTTATCAAATTCCTTTATACATAAACCATTAAATCGTTCAACGCGGTGGAGTGCATCAGGTAAGTGGCCTGGTGTTTGAACACCAGGTGACAGAGGGTGTTTGCCAGGGATTTTAGATCGGTTTCAAGCTGTGCCCGGTGCGGCTGGGAGATATAGCGGGACACATAGCCCCACATATGAAGGAGCGCATTCACCAGTCTGCCATGGGAAGGGGGGATGAGGAGAATCTCGACAAATTCCTGTGACAGGCGGTTAAACAGTTCTTCATTGTTATTTTTTGAAACAAGTGGGCCTATTTTCCGGTAAAAAGCCGGATCCCTGGCCATGACTGAGTATTTATGTTGGGCCCACAACTGTTGGCAATTGACCGGGAGGGGAATCCGTCCTGGCTCGCGATTTTCGTATTTCTTTTCCAGGATTTTAAACTGTTGATAAGGGAGGTCTACATATTGGGTTTGTATCTGTTCGCCATTACCCTCCGGCATAGGGGAGCGATGCTGGTAACCCCTGAGAAGCATTTCCGATACCAGGAGATCGTGCCGCCTCTTTAAGGCCGTCATTTTACCGTACCACCGTAAGGTTTCCGGATGGTGGGAGTATCCTTTTTTTTGGTGGTGGATCACGGAAAACAGTCCATGGATTTCCCGGTGTTCACCCAGCAGACTCTGGCGATTCAAGTAACCGGGATTCACATCCCATATGCGCATGATTTCACCTTTTTTTACTAATACCCTGGAAAGGTTTGCAAAAAAACAAAGATTTGAGAATACGTCTTCAACGTGGGAAAATGGCCATGCCGTGCAAGTGGCCGGGGGTCGCCGACCCCTTCCTGTTAAATTTGCCTCCTGTTATTATACCTTACTGTGCATGTATATATCAACCTTGCAGTTTTCTTTTTGACTGCCCCCATTTCCAAATCGGTGTTCAGAGCATCGGCATCGGCGTTCAGAACGTCAAAATCGGTGTTCGGAACACCGGCATCAGTGTTCAGAGCCCCGAAATCCCAGCGTTGAAATTAGACAAAGTCCTTGAAAAAACAAAACAAGGTTTTTTAGATTACGCTTCTCTTCTTTCCCTCAACCTCAACCTCAACCTGAGTTCTCTGAATTCTCGGAGAACCTTTGAAGCGCGAACTCATTTATAATAAAAATGGAAAAATCACATGATTCAAACCGGAATAATTCAACGTGACTACAAAAAAATCTTTTAATTTCAACTGCCCGGCCAGGTTTTCAATTCGACTGACATCTGACGGATGCGCGGTTATTTTAACCTCATAGCCGGTATGATTATCCAGAATAAAATCAAGTTCGGCACCGCTTTTTCTCTGGAAGTAACGGAGGTCACCTTTTAATCTTAAGTTCTGAAATACTGAATTTTCAAACAAATTCCCCCGCCCAACCTGGGCGAAATGATTGGTTACCCCGGTGTCACAAGCATAAATTTTCGGCATTTTCCGTATTTCTCCATCAATACCCTTTGCCAACGGCCTGATGGTTTTAAAGAAATAGGTTCCCTCTAAGAAGGACAGGTATTCGTAAAGTGTCTGGCGGGAAAGGGTCAGCTCCCGGGAAAGTTTTTGAATATCCAGTTTAGAACCTGTTCTTCCTAATAAAAGCAGTATCAAATCCCTGATTTTATCATTCCTGCGAAAATCCCCTAATTGAAGAACCTCCAACTGGTAAAAAGAGGTAAATATTTCTTCAATCGCGCGTTTTTTGTCTTCACTATGTTCTTTAAGCACCACCTGGGGAAATCCCCCAAAAAAAAGATATTCTTCATAAACAGGGATGATGGCATTAAATATGGCTGGTGTGATTTCTCCCATATTCGCGGGTATTTTCAATTGAGCATCTTGAAACAACAGGTATTCCTTAAAAGTAAGGGGGAATAATTCAAAAATAAATTTCCTCCCGGAAAGAGATTCACTAAAGAGATTTTTCAAATAAAAGCTGGCTGAACCAGTGAGAAAAAATTTTACATGGTAATGATCGATAAAATATTTAACCACTGAGGGCAGGTTGTTGACAAATTGTATTTCATCAATAAAAATATATGGCCTGCTGGAAAAAATAATCCCCAGGAATTCAAATGCTTTTTTTATCTTTTCATAATTTTCTTCTTCAAAATATTTCCTGTTAACGGGATTTTCCATGTCCAGGAACAATTTGTTAGAGGAATTGGTGTTCTCATAAATATATTTAAGAAGAGTTGTCTTCCCTGTTCTTCGCATTCCTGTCAGGATTATTGCTTCGGGCGAATCGACATATTTCTCAATTTCTTTTAAAATCAATCTTTCCTTTATCATAACTATATTTTACAAATAGTCTAACTATTTGTCAAATATATTTTACAAATAGGGAAATAAAATAAAATTAATGCCAGGAGGAAGAAGGAAGGAAGAGTGCCAGGTAAATTATTTCTCACGGGACACGACACGCTTTGTCGCTCCCCGGCAAGCAAAATTAGGTCTTGTGCAACCTAATTTAGGTCTCGCGCAAGCAAATTTTGCTTACGCCCAGTCAAATCTCAATTTTACTCAACCGCTGTTACACTTCCCTGGCGTCAAACTTCCAAAAGTCCGCCTGTTAACACCGCCGATTACGAAAAAGTAATCGCCGTTTGTTCAGAAACAATCGCCGACGTCTCTTCAAGTTATCTCCAGCTACTCCCGTAAATAATTTACCTGGCACCTACTTCCCGATGACGCAGGACGCAAGGAGCGAAAAAAAGAAAAAAGGGGACAGCCAAAAAAATTAAAAAATTCCTGCTTGAAAATTTCAGGGTTATTTGATACAATTTGTTTGTCTTTTGTTTGCAAAATATATAAATAAAGTACTATGAGCAAAGATAAACAAGCAGCCGAGGCATTAAACCTTTTTCATCCGTTGGTACGTCAATGGTTCCGGGAACAGGTGGGAACACCCACGGATGTCCAGGCAAAGGCATGGCCGGAGATCGCGAAGGGAAACCATGTTCTGGTGACTGCTCCCACCGGCAGCGGCAAGACATTAACCGCCTTCCTTTGGGCCATTAATAACTTTCTTACCGGCCGCAAACCCAAAGATGCCATGCGGGTGCTGTACATTTCACCGTTAAAGGCGTTGAACAATGATATCCAGCGCAACCTGGAACGGCCGCTGGAAGAGTTAAAGGGATATTTTGACGCGGCGGGTGAAACTTTTCCCGGGATACGGACCGCGGTTCGCAGCGGTGATACGGAACCTTCGGAACGGCGCCGCATGCAGCGGCACCCACTGGAAATCTTTATTACGACCCCGGAAAGTCTCAACGTCCTCCTGACCTCCAAAAGCGGCCGCCGTATGTTAACCGGTATTTCTACGGTTATCCTGGATGAAATTCATGCGGTGCTGCCCAATAAACGGGGGACATACTTGATCACAGCAGTGGAACGGTTGGTTCCCCTGTGCGGCGAATTCCAGCGCATTGCCCTGTCGGCAACAGTCAAACCGTTGAACAAGGTAGCGGAATTTGTGGGGGGTTACCAATTAAAAGAATTAGGCGATTCTAATGAATACGAATATAAAAAACGACGGGTTTCTATTGTTCGTTCCGAAATGCAAAAGAAATACCACATCCAGGTGAACTTCCCGGAGACATCGGGTAGGGAACCCAATTCCGACTTATGGTGGTCGGCACTTACGGACGAATGGCGAAAGGTCATGGATAAGAATCGTTCTTCCCTTTTCTTTGCCAACAGCCGGCGCATGGTGGAAAAGGTGACCCGTTTCATCAACGACAGCGAAGGCGAGCGCGTGTATTCCCACCACGGGTCCCTGTCCAAAGAAATTCGCTCCGTGGTAGAGAAACGCTTTAAAGAGGGAGAACTTTCCGCTATCATTGCCACCAGTTCATTGGAGTTGGGCATCGACATCGGATCGGTAGATGAAGTGGTATTGATCCAGGCTCCTTTTTCCATTGCCTCTACCTTACAGCGGATTGGCCGTTCCGGTCACGGCGTGGGGCAGACGTCACGGGGGGTTTTTTATCCGCTTCACTCCCGCGGTTTACTGGAATCGGCAGTCATTGCCGCCAATATCGACAGCGAAGCCATCGAATCCATGTCTCCCCTGGAAGCCCCGCTGGACGTACTGGCCCAGGTGCTGCTGTCCATGACGGTCCCGGAAAACAAGAATATCGATGAACTTTACGCTGAGATTCGCGCCAGTTATCCCTATCACCGATTGAACCGTAAGGAATTTGACCTGGTGGTGCAGATGCTGGCAGGCCGCTATGCAGATACACGAATCCGGGAACTCAGGGCCCGCTTGATGGTGGATCGTCTTAATAATACCGCCAGGGCCCGCGATAGTGCTCCCATGTTACTCTACCAGTCCGGCGGTGTCATTCCTGACCGTGGGTATTACAACATGAGAGTTGCCGATACCAAGGCCAAAATCGGCGAACTTGACGAAGAATTCGTTTGGGAACGCTCCTTGGGTGATGCCTTTCCCTTTGGTAACCAAATCTGGCGCATCATACGGATTACCCACAACGACGTGGAAGTCTCCCAGGTTACGCGCAGCAACAGCCTGGTTCCTTTCTGGCGCGCCGAAGAGATGAACCGCTCCTATCACCTGTCCCACAAGATACTGGAATTCCTTGAGGATGCCGACCGCGACCTGGGTTCCCCGGAATTCCTGCAGCGGCTTCATGAACAGCACCACATGAGCACACAGGCGGCCAGGGAACTGGTACGCTTCCTGGATCGACAGAAAAAGGAGACCAATGCTCCCCTACCCCACCGGCATCACCTGGTGGTGGAACATTTCCGGGACCCGGTTAATCGCAGCGACGCCAAACAAACCGTTTTGCATACCCTGTGGGGTGGCCCGGTAAACCGTCCCCTGGCCTTTGCCCTGGCAGCGGCATGGGAGGAAAAATACGACTACCCTTTGGAAATTTTTGCCAATAACGACTGCATCATGCTGAACCTACCCCATGCCTTCAGTGCTTCGGATATATTGGACCTGGCGGAGCCAAAGAAAATCCGGCAGCGGCTGCGGGTTAAACTGGAAAGCACCGGGTATTTCGGTGCCCGTTTCCGGGAAAACGCCCAGCGGGCTTTACTGCTGCCCAGGCAAAGCTTCCACCAGCGCATGCCCCTGTGGCTGAACCGCCTGCGCTCCAAAAAACTCCTGGAAGTGGTGTCCCGGTACGATGATTTCCCCATCCTGCTGGAAACCTGGCGCGGCTGCCTGAATTATGAGTTTGAAATCGAGGCGCTTCTCAACCTGCTGGAAGAGCTTCGCACCGGCGAAATCCGTATCACTGAAATCAATACGAAAAAACCGTCGCCTTTTGCCGAAAACATCATCTGGCGCATGACCAACCAGTACATGTACGAGGACGACAGCCCCCGCTCCAAACTCCGTACCAGCCTGAGCGATGCCCTCCTCAAAGAAGTAATGTACTCCTCCCACCTGCGCCCCCGGTTTTCCGAGGAGCTGCTGCACTCTTTCCAGGAAAAACTCCAGCGTACGGCAGAAGGATATTCGCCGGCCTCTGCCCAGGAGCTGCTCCAGTGGGTTAAGGAGCGGCTTTTTATCCCAACCGACGAATGGGAAGAATTATTGGCTGCCATGGAGCGGGATAATAATTTGAAAGGGGAGGAACTTCTTACACCCATAAACGACCGTCTTTACCAGGTTCAGTTGGAGAAAGACGGTGGATTATTCGCAATAACGGCCCGGGAAAATTTACCCCGCGTCAGTCATGCATTGGGAATCGTGGACCAGGATGCCCGTCAAATTGCCGAAAAATTTTCATTAACAGAAATCTTTTCCGAAGAGAGGGAGGAAACCCTGGTGGGATTTTTGAATGAGTGGCTGCGTTTTTACGGACCTGTATCCCGCGATTTTATAAAAACAGCCCTGGGTTTAGCAGACGAAAGCCTGAATACTGCCCTGGAAACCCTCCTGGAAGAAGGCCGAATTATCGAAGATGAATTTCGGGCCGCGCCTGTGGAAATAGAGGTAAAAGAAAAACAAGAAATCTGCGACACCGAGAACCTGGAAATCCTGCTGCGCATGCGGCGAAACCTGGCACGCCCCTCCATCGAACCCCTGGAAATCGAAGCCCTGCCGCTTTTCCTGGCAGCCTACCAGGGCCTGGTATCGCCGGGAGACTGCCTGGAAGATCTACAAAATTCCCTGGAAAACCTCTTCGGCTATCCTGCCAGAGCCGGATTATGGGAAACCGATATCTTGCCGGCACGACTGAATCCCTATTATCAATCATGGCTGGATACTGCCCTGCAAGAAAACGAGCTGGTATGGTTCGGATGCGGCAGCGAACGCATTGGTTTTTGCTTTGAACCGGATTACGAACTCTTTGCCCCAGGTAACGGTTCCGACAATACCGGTACGCAAAAGGAAAATCCCCATGCAGAAGCACGAGCAGCACTGGAAAAAATCTTTGACGAAACCCCGGGCAAATTCGACATGAACGACCTGGCACTGTCTTCAAAACTAAATTCTCAAGAGCTCACCGTTTCTCTCTGGGAACTGGCCTGGGATGGCCGTATCACCAACGACAGTTTCAAAACCATTCGCAGTGGCGCCATGAATCGGTTCAAACCAGAGCAATCCCCAGCCCCATCAGATGTCCGGCGAGATGGCCGTCGACACGGTTACGGACGCGGCCGGAGGCGGTTTAGTCTTAACCGCTGGCAGTCCACCCGGCCCTTTACCGGCAACTGGTACGCACTCCCCCGCGTCGATATCGACTCCATGGAAATGGATGCCCTGGACCGCCAGGAACTGGTTAAAGACCGAATTCGCCAATTATTTATGCGTTACGGTATCCTTTTCCGGGAACTATTAGGCAATGAACTGCCTTTCCTCCGCTGGTCCAATATTTTCCCGGTGCTGCGTCTCATGGAACTGTCCGGCGAAATCGTTTCCGGTCATTTCTTTAAAGGTATTCCCGGTCTCCAGTTCTGTACCCCCACCGCTTTGGGCATGCTGACCCGCAGCTTACCCGAAGATGCCGTTTACTGGATGAATGCCACTGATCCGGCCTCGCCCTGCGGCATCGGTCTGGATGAGTTAAGACCGCTGCTCCCCCATCGGTTGCCCACCACTCACCTGGTCTTCCATGGCAAAAAAGTGGTACTGGTATCCAAAAAGAACGGTAAAGAACTTATTTTTAATGTAGAACCCGGACATCCGGGAATCCCCGATTACCTGGAATTTTTCAAGACACTGATCGGCAGGGAATTCCAGCCGATAAAGTACATCAGCGTGGAAACCGTCAACGACAAGCCCGTGTTGGACAGCCCATACAAGCAGGCTTTGCATGATTTCGGTTTCAAAAAAGATTACAAAGCCATGACCCTGTTGAAAACATATTAGCCACGAAGATATTTTAGCCACGAAGGACACGAAGGAACACGAAGGTTTCTTTTTTTCTCCGCATGACTTCGCGGTTACTTCTCATAGCCGATGGTGACCAGGGCGACGGGTCTCAGCCATTGAGGCAGACGGCATAGGCGCGAAACATCTTCTTCCTCAAACGCCCCTACCCAACAGGAACCCAGGCCCAGGTCCGTGGCCTTCAGTAAGGCGTTCTCTATTGCGGCTGCCGTATCCTGGATACAATAAAGCTCCCGGCCCCTTTTTCCATATTCCAATATCCGGTCCAGGTCCGCACAGCAAACCAGTACCACCGGTGCTTCGGCAATGAACTCCTGGTCCAGTGATGCCTGTGCCAGGGCTCTCCTCAAAGCTGGGGACTTGACCACGAATATTTTCCTGGACTTCAGCCCACCCGCAGAAGGAGCCATATCCGCCGCCCGAAGGATCTTCTTTATATCATCGTCAGAAGGGGGATGAGGCAAGTATGACCTTACCGAATGCCTCTTTCTCACCACCTGGTCAAACTCCATCCAAAACCTCCAACTCCTTTTCTTCTTTTCTTTTTTCGCGTCTCTTAGCGTACCTTCGCGGCTAAAAAACTAGAACACATCCAGGTCTTTGGCTGAAACCACCATCCCGTTATACTTCCCGGTAATTTCCTTTACCAGCTCTTCATCTGAAATTCCCCAATACAATTGGTGATAAAGAATCAACAGGCCGGGTTTTACCTGGTTGGCGATCTCTGCCAGTTCAATGCTAGACGTATGAAACTGGGGATGATACTTCTGCCAGAACGGGGTACGCTCTTTTAACTTCTCCTGCGAATACACCTCATGAACCAGGATATCCACAACTTTGCATTTTTCAAGCAAGTTTTTACAGGGCCTGGTATCGCCGGAAATCGCAATGGTGCGGTCAGGCGTGGTAAATTTGAATCCATACGCTTCCGGCCAACTGCCGTGCTCCACCAGGAACGCCTCCACCGTAACATTTGTATCTTTATAGATAATACCTTCCTTGATCTCATGGGCGTTCACCCGCCATCCCCGGTTATTGGCCGGTTCAAGACCATATAAGCGTACCCTGATATCTTCTTTATAGGCTTCCAGGATATGTTTGGTCATGGATTTGATCCCCTCCGGCCCATACACCTCAAGGGGTTCATCCCTGCCCATCACCCACGGCGTAAATATGAGATCAGGATAACCCGTGGTATGGTCCGAATGCAAGTGGGTCAAAAAGGCCCGCGTGATCTTTTCGATGCTTAAACCCTTAATTTTTCCCCCGTATCGCGGAGATAAAGCGGCTGCTTTCCGTATGAGACCCGGCCCGAAATCGACAATATAAGGTGTATCGTTAACAACAACGGCCACCGAATTCCCGGAATGCCCGGGGTCGGGATTGGGAGTCCCGGTGCCCAGGAAAACAACTTTTGTAACTTCCGAAGGAACGTACGATTTTTGAGCATAACCAAGAAAACACCCTCCAATAACAAGAAAAAGGGTCAACACAATAAATACAGATAATTTAATTTTTGCCATGTTCCTATTTTAAAGGAAACAATAAAGCATTTCAATAGGAAGTCTGTTATTTCTTCCCACCTCAACGCAAACACAGCAAAAAAGTCCCTTTTTTCTCCAATTATTTTAAAAAAAGCATTGGATAATTTTTTGATTTGTGATATAACTAGTCTACTTTTAATTCAGATATTGGAATGGAGTAACTAATGATGAGCGATGTTGACGAACAATTTGAAAGGATTGACTCGATTTTAGGAGATGACGAAAAAAGGAAAGGCGCCAGGCAAAAAAAACCCCCACGCTCCAGGGTTTCACCAGAGGAGAGGCAAAAATTTTATCAAGACAGCGTTTGTTAACTGCACTGGAGGGCAAAAAACCGGACAGGCTGCCGGTTACTACCCACCATGTCATGCCGTATTTCCTGGAAACCTACATGAACGGCAGCTCTGTCCAGGAGTTTTTCGATTATTTCAAACTGGACCCCATCTTATGGCTGACCGCATTGAAACCAGATACTTCAAAAGGAGATTATTATGATCCACAGCAGGGGGAACCGGGTTTCCTGGAACCCCGTAGAATTTGTTCGGACAACTGGCGGGTCAAGGTAGAAAAAATAAATAATTCAACATACGATACCAGCCGGTATTTTTTCATTACTCCTGACAAAACCCTGTCCATGGTTTTGCAGAGCAACAGGCAGACAGCCTGGGTTTCGGAACGGTTGATCAAAGAGAAATCGGATATCCACCTGATCGAAAAATATGCTCCTGTTCCGTTGTGTGATGCTGCTGAGGTTAACCGCCAGGCGGAAGCATTTGGGGAAAGGGGAATCCTTCGCGGTTTTGTTCCCGGGTTTGAAGTCTATGGCCAACCGGGATGCTGGCAGGATGCAGCCGTTTTATACGGCATTGAACAACTTATCATAGAAACCTTTTATGATCCCTCATGGGTAAAAGCCTTCCTGGATATTCTAAAAAACCGAAAAATGAGGACCATTGAATCCATGCAAGGGGTACGATTTGATATTATCGAACTGGGTGGGGGGGCGGCGTCGTCTACTGTTATTTCACCCCAAATTTTCGCTGATTTTGCAGCGCCCTTTGATTCGGAATTGATCGATCTGGCCCACCGCATGGGGCAGGGGGTGGTTTATCACACCTGCGGCGGAATGATGCCGCTGCTGGAACAAATCGCAGATATGAATCCTGATGCAATGGAAACGTTTACGCCCCCATCCCTGGGAGGCGATGCAGACCTGAAAGAAGCCAAACAGAGGATCGGCGGCAGGGTGTGCATGATTGGCGGTTTTGACCAGTTCCACTATTTTAAAGACTGTACGGCTGAGGAAACCCGAAAGGCCGTACGGAAGTGCTTCCAGGATGCCGGTGCCGGGGGAGGGTATATACTGGCTCCGTCGGATCATTTTTTCGATGCGGATATGGAGTTGTTAAAAGCCTTTGCGGACGAAGCCAGGTCTTGCGTCTATTAAGAAAAAATTACGTGTTGACAAGACGTTTAATAAATGTAATAATTCTGTGCATGGCAAATGACATTAAAAAATATCCGGTACCGCTTATCTTTAAAAAAATCCTGAAGGATAGACTAACCGGTCTCTTGCTGATCTCCAGCGACAATCAAAAAAAAGAGATCTCCTTTATCGAGGGGACCCTGGATTTTGCCAAAACCTCACTGGAGAAAGAGCGGCTGGGGCAAATTCTGCTGTCTTCCGGGAAAATTACCCTTCATCATCTGGACAAAGCCATTCAAATTCAGAAAAATACCTCCACTTCCCGCAAAATCGGCGAACTCCTGATTAAAATCACTGACCTGACCATGAGAGATGTATATAACGCCCTGCGGCAGCAAATAAAAACGACTGCCGCTTCTACTTTTTCGTTAACAACGGGCGAGTGGCGATTTATTATTGAAAAGAAAAGGGCCATGGAAAAACAACGATTTTCCATTAAATTAGCGGAAATCATCCAATTGGGAGTCGATAAAATTAAAGAGATTCACTATTTTAAACGTAAGTTTTACTACCGGGCTCCCGTAACCACGACGATTCCTGAAACTACCAGAAAATTCCTGATATCCCCGCAAATAAAATTTTATGCCAATTTGTCCACCTTCTCCGATGCACCGGTGGAGCAAATTCTGAAAACAATAAATATCCCTGAAGTCACATTCTGGAAAAATATCATTTTGTTGTACCTGCTGAATGTGGTGGACTTTGTCGAATTTACCGTGGATGTGGACCGCAACAAAAATATCGAAGAAATCAACGAGCTGTACGAAAAAATCCAGGCCCAAAATGTAGACTATTACGAATTGTTTGGATTAAAGGCTTCGGCTGCCAGAGAAGAGATAAAAGACACGTATTTCAAATATTCCCAAAAATACCACCCGGACCGGATAAATGTGGCACCGGATTCAACCATTATGGTAAAAGCCAACGAAGTCTTTGCCGAAATCAACAATGCTTACGAGATTTTAAGTAATGCCGACAAAAAAAAAGAATACGATATAGAAAAATATCGAAAGAACTACCAGCCGCAAGTCAGCCAGGCGGAAAGTATAAAAAATGCACAAAATTTATATTTTAAAGCAAACGCCCTTTGCAAGCAAAAAAAATTTTATGAAGCAGCCACCCTGTTGGAAGAAGCGGTTAAGATCAATGAGTCCAAAGCCAACTATTATTTGCTATTGGGAATATGCCAGTCAAAGATGCCGGGGACCAAAAAATTGGCTGCTGTGAACCTCAACAAAGCCGCCCAACTGGAGCCATGGAATGCCGACCCGGTGTTTGCCCTGGGCGAATTGTATCGCTCCGAAGGCATGGTTAAAAAAGCTGAAGAATGTTTTAAAAAAGCCCTGGAAATCAATTTGGAGCACACCCTGGCCGGTAAAGCTGTCCAGGATATTGCCAAATATACCACCGGCAAAAAGTCCCTATTCTCTTTATTCGGCAAAAAAAAGTAATTGCTGCGGACCTCTTTAACCGAGAAAAAAAACCAATATTTTTACATCCAAAACCTTGCAAGACATCAAAAAACATATTATAATATATAAAGTCACACCACAAAGTTACACCACTGACATACGGCATACAGCCTTGTTCGTCGGTCGTTAGTTATGGAGGAATCATGTGTGAAGTAGATGAGAAGTCAACTGAAGAACAGACAATCGCTAGTGCAGAAAAAAAGCCAACAATCATTATAAAAAGTGGACGGCGTCCACACCCTATAGGAGTCGTTCATGACATTTGAAAGGTACCAACCGGAAAAACTTTGTTTTTTTGCACGTTCTTACAGAATATTAATAAAAAAGACCTTAAATAAAATCTTAAGAGTCAATGAATTTAAACCCTTTAATGGCAGTAAACCTTGCAGCCAAATTTATCACTAAAGAACATCTAAATCTAAGACATAAGCGATGAGCCAGGAGGCGCGGATGAGGCGATGCAGAACATCAGTAGTTGCTGTGTTCTTTCTAATTTCCGCAATCTTTTGCATTAACACGATGACCAATGCCAACGAGGCAATAGAGATACCCCGGATAAAAAAACCACCCCGGCTGGACGGAAAGCTTGACGACCCTGTATGGACAACAGCAGTTCGTTTCCAGGAATTTTTAACCTTCGATCCCGATTATGGTAAGCCTGCCAGCGAGCAAACAGTTGTATATGCTTGCTCTGACGGGGAAAATTTTTATTTTGCCACCCGGTGCTTTCAAAAGGATGTATCCAAAATCAAAGGGACCGTAACCAGGAGGGACAACATACGTGGGGATGAATGGATGGGAATTTTCATTGATACCTTTCACAACTTTCAGTCTGCTTATGCATTTCTGGTCAACCCCCTGGGTATCCAGGCTGACGGCATGATCAACCTGGATGGGATGCTGGATGCAAAACACGATATGGTCTGGTACAGCAAAGGTACCATCGATGATAAAGGATACACCGTTGAAATCAAAATCCCCTTTAAAAGCATCCGCTTCCCCGTAAAAAAGAAGGTAAAAATGGGTCTATGGCTGGTAAGACGTATCGTTTGCGCGTCCGAGATGGTTTCCTTCCCGGCAGTTTATCCGCATAAAGGAGCTATCCTCTCCCAGCTGCAGCCTATCCTGCTCAGTAAAATGAAGTACAAACAAATCACCGAACTTCTGCCTGCCCTGACCCATGCCCGTACACGAGACCACGAGGGGGCCCAATGGGCGGCAGAAGAAAAACAGACAGATTTCAGTCTCACCGGGAAAATAGGGATCACCCCAAGCCTGGTGCTGGATGCCGCGTACAACCCTGATTTCAGCCAGGTGGAGGCGGATGCGGGGCAGGTAGACTTCAACCTCCGCTCCGCCCTGTATTACACGGAAAAGCGTCCCTTTTTTCTGGAAGGCATAGAGGAGTTCAATTTTGCCGGTAATACCCAGGACCTCTCCATCTTTGCTCCCATTAACCAGGCTCCCCCCCTCCATGCCATTGTACACACGCGCACAATAATAAACCCGGTTTTTGGCCTGAAACTTACCGGTAAGATTAATAAAAAAAACAGTATGGCTGCTATTTTTGCCCTGGATGAGCCGCTGAATAATGAAGACCAGTCCGAAAACCACCGAGCTGTATTCGGTATCTTTCGCTACCGTCATTTACTAAAAAACGATGCCTACATCGGTGGATTTTACACGGGAAGAGATTTTTCAGGTGGATACAACCGGGTTACAGGTATCGACGGCCGCTTAAGACTTTCCAAGTTCGCTGTGGCTGAATACCACTTATTGGGATCATTTAGCAAAGACCCGGAAAACCAGGACCGCAGGAATGGTCATGCGTTGGGGCTCCGTTACTACTATAACAGCCGGATTCTTATTTTAGATCTCGGTATCCAGGATATTTCACCGGATTTTCAGATCGATACCGGCTATCTAAGGCGCCAGGGGATTACCCGCCTGGCTGTCTCCGGCATGTACCAGATCTACCCCAAATCCAAATTTTTTCAGCGCCTTGAACCTTATTATTGGGGCTATCATATACTGGATAAGGAAAGTAATCTTTTTGAAACCTACAACCTTTTCACCTTTCGCATCAAAATGCCTCGAAGTTCCAGGTTCTACCTCGATATGATCCTGGCCAAAGAAGTCTATGCAGGAAAACGCTTTGACACCAGCGGTATTGGGCTTCAGGCAAATAGCCAGATCACCAAACACTTCTATTTCTACCTCGGTTTCCGAAACACCGGAAGCATTTTCTATAACCCCGACAACCCTTATCCAGGCAGAACCAACAGTGCTTTCTTCCTCCTGGAATACCAACCAACGGAAAAGTTCAATACCAAACTGGAAATGACTTATGAGGATTTTTACCGCAAATCCGATTCCCAAAAGGAATACGATATCACCATCTTTCGCAGCCGCACCACCTTCCAGGCGAACAAGTACCTCTTTTTCCGGGGTATTGCTGAATATAACTCTTACTACAAGAAGCTGCTTTTAGACTTCCTGGCTTCTTTTACCTACATTCCCGGCACAGTGGTTCACATTGGTTACGGGTCAACGCAGTACAAACTCCAATGGAACCAGGAAATAGGCACATATGTTCCCGCCAATCGTTTCCTAGAAACCCACCGCGCTTTCTTTTTCAAAGTCTCCTATCTCTGGCGATTGTAGATAGCAAAAATCAGCTCTTGTTCATTCGGCATGATGACGTGATTGGGAAATTTCAACTACGGTTGGGAGAAGGTTTTGTAATTTTGGTCATTGTAATTTGGAATTTGTTTGGGATTTGGGATTTGTAATTTAAAAAGTATGTGAAACGTAATCAGGATTATACAGCATCCGAAACTGCTCAAATCAGGCACAAAACTTTTTAAGCAGGGGACTAGTTGGGTTTGGACTGCGCTTTTTCTACAAAATTAAAATACTCCTCAGGGGCTTCTATGATTTTAATACCTGTTGCAACCTGCACATCACTGGAAGGTGTATCAGACCGTTTCTGGCTCCACATGACCAGTCCTTTCAACGAAAAGGTCTCATCAGCAATACCTAATAATATTGATACTTCACTGTTGATAGGAAACACTTCGGAGGTAGCAACAAACATCCCCTTTTTGGAGATATTTGATGTCAATCCCATACTTTCAAGGCCATCTTTGCTGATATTAACCAGCAGCTTCCGGTCTAACCGCTTTTCAATTCTTCTTTCTTCTTTTTCCATGTGCACGACACCTTCCCCGTTATCAAAGCAATTTTGATGCCATTCAAGGGCAGGCAGGCCATTTTTACCAGATAGAAGGATATCGACGGTATACGAGGAACTTGTAGGCTGCCTGTTCAAAAAAAACCGGCAAAAAACGAGTAAATTTTTTACACTTATTACATCTATTTCATAATTTAATTCCTCTAGAGGAGAATTCAATTCCCCTATAAGTGAATTGTGAGAAGAGAAAATAGCCAGACAAGCAATCCATAATCACTTGATCGGCTCAACATGGAGTTCCCACTCTTCTTCCTCTTCGTTTTCATGCAGGTAGTAGAACTTGTCCTGGTAAATCTTATAAAATCTTGCCGGTCGCCCCAACACTTCATCAAGGACCTTTGTTTTTTTCACTTCCGGTAAATACACTTTTTTCAGTGTATTCCCTTTTAAATCCATGATGATGAATTCAGCGTTATCATTTTTATTATGAGGGGCTTTTACATAGATGCGGTTGTCTGCCACTGTCATGTCCTGGATGGTTGGGAGAAAATCACCATGAATGATTTTTACTAAATTTTTGAAATTTTCCCAACCCAAAGCCTTGATTTGCCGGTCTTCCTTTAATCGATTTAATACCGTCTCTTTGTGTTTCTCGGTGAATTTTATTTTTTCATATTCCTTTTTTACCTGGTACAATTGATTGCCCCCGGTGTCGAAGACAGAAATGAGAAAACCCTTTGGACTCTGCTCAATAAAAATTTTTTCATTATAGATGCTTATATTAAGAGAGTCGATAGTCAAATCGATCAGGTTCTGGCCTCCTGACATTGGCTGGGCATAGAGTTCCTTTATTACTTTAAAGTCCTGGTCAAAAATCACTACAGCCAGGTCTGCTTTTCCTTTATCACCTGGCTTGAAACGGATGCCCACATAATTTTTACCAAGGGGACACAAATAATTGGTAAACGTTGGAATCTTGAATTCTTTGATTACCTGACCGGTTTTCGAGAACCGGATCGCTTTATCAAAACCTACGATTAATACCGAATCGGCCAATGGAACCAGGAAATTGGTGGCCGAAGGGTTCACCTTCAGTTCTCCGGGGCCTTCGCCTTTCTGACCGAATTTGCGAATAAAACGTAAATCTTTAAGCGAGTACATAAATATCGTTGCTTCCTCCACCACATAAATTTCGTTATCAGAAATTTCAATCATTTCCGGTCTTAGCACCTGGGTCAGCGTTCCCAGTTTTTCAGCATATGCTGTACTCCCAACCATGACCATAACAAGCAAAAAGATCAGCCATCTTTTCATTTTTCCTCCTTTTCATAATACTTCTGGCATTACCATATTATGTATACGATAAAATGGGTAAAATGGTTCCATTTTAGATGAAAAAAGTCAACAAGAAATCCACAATTGAATGATTATTGGCATGATTTCTGCTGTACTTTGAGATGGCTGTTAAATTAGAAGGGTTGGGCACATTTGCGCCGACTTTTCTTGCACTTTTTCTTGCATGTCCCTTTTTTTTCTTTTTTTTTACCGGCTTTGTGATAAAATTCTTTTATGGAACCATTCATTTTCACTTTTCTCTTTATCGGCGCCGTACAAGGTGTCATTCTGGCCATTGTGCTTTTGACCATCCACCACGGTAATCGTACAGCGAATCGGATTCTTGCAGCCATCCTCATGCTTTTCTCAATCAATATGATTTTACACACTCTGGGACATACGAGATTTTTATTCCCTATTCCCCATCATTCCGGTATNNATTTTTATGTCAACGTATTAACAGGCAGTTTATTCCGTTTGGGGAAAAAAGAACTTTCCCATTTCCTTCCCTTTGGGATTTGTACTGTTTTATTTATGCCATTTTATCTTCAATCCCTTCAAACAAAAAAAAGTCATCCCTTCCAAAATGTTATTTCCTGGTTGGTGATTATTCATGTGCTCATATACATCTTTGCTGTAATTAAAAGACTGCGAGACCATTCACGGAACATAAAAGCATCCTTTTCAGCTTTAGAAAAAATCAATCTTAACTGGCTTCGCTTCCTTATTACTGCTGTTGTCGTTCTATGGCTGACCGCACTTTTCCTCGAAGGATACGGCAAAAAACTTGAAGCCTGGAATTTAATCTGGATCCTGGTTTCTATATTTATGTACATGATCGGCTATATGGGACTTAGACAACCGGAAATCTTTTCAGGATCAAGCAAACAATATTTGATTGATGATAGGTTATCAAAGAAAAAATATGAAAAATCCACCCTGACACCTGAAAAGGCAAAAGAATACCTTCAAAAACTTCTGCAGGTTATGGAAGTGGATAAACCTTTCCTCGATCACAGCCTGACCCTGCCGCGCCTCGCGGAAAAACTTTCCATCTCTATTCATGATCTTTCCCAAATTATAAATGAACGGTTGAAGCAGAATTTCTTCGAGTTTGTAAATAGTCATCGGGTGGGAGAAGCAAAAAAAATACTTTCAGACCCTGAGTACGAAAATTTAACCATCGCTGCCATTGGATTCGAAACCGGCTTTAACTCTACTTCTGCCTTTAATGCCGCCTTTAAAAAACACACCGGGATGACACCTTCTCAATACAGGACAAACTCCAGGAAATCGAAACCCAGTTTGATTTGAAAACTGCCAAATCTATAAGTTAGTCAAACTACCTTATAAGGTTGGAAGACCTCAACCTCAAACATCATTATTATAGACATATGATAGTTAAAATGTATACGAAAATTTTTAATAGGAGGTACAAAAAATGACTAAAAATGTAAAAAAAGGCATTGGGCCTATGGTTTGGTTGTTTTATCTGTTTATCGTCTTTGAGATCATTTATATGATTACACCGTTTGCATTCTATTATTATTCTGCCTATGGTCCCAGTCTAAACTTTTTGAACAAATCGCCTTTAACAGCCTGGTTGAGTGGATTTTTTCTTCCTCATTTTACAGAATCATCGTCCTGGATTTTGAATGCGCTGCACGGGGCAGGTTGGATATTATTTTTAATTGGCTTTGTCTTGTTTATCATTGGCGCCGGGCAAATTTACTATGCAAAATTTACCAGGAAAGGTGCTGTAACCGGGGGCCTCTATAAATTTGTCAGGAATCCTCAATATACTGCCTTTTCTATTATGGGACTTGGTGTGCTTTTGGTCTGGCCGCGTTTCATTGTACTGGTAATGTTTGTAACCATGCTTTTTGTTTATTATTTCCTGGCAAAAAAGGAAGAGAAAGAATGTGAAGCCAAATTCGCTGACGATTTTAAAAATTATGTCAAAAAAACCTCTATGTTTATACCGGGAGATTCGTTTATCTTAAAGAGGTTACCATCCCTCCCCAAATCGGGTTTTAAACGGGTTGTTTCAATGCTTCTCCTGTTCATATTGGTTATGGGTTTATTTGTAATAACTGCATCCGCGATCAGGAATTATTCTATTGCCAGTATCTCAACCTTTTATTCCAGGGATTCGGCAGCCATTTCAACGGTATTGATGAGCAAAAAGGATATGGAAAAAATAATGAAAATTACCTTTAAGCACCCGGAAGTGCGACGTAGATTGGCCCAGGCAGGATACGGTTCAGGTGAAAAGCTGTTAAACTATATTGTTCCCCTGGAGTGGGTGTTACCGGATTTACCTCTTGATCCGGCGTCGGTCAGTATGCGAGGGCATCATCAACCAAAATCATCCAATCCTGATAAATATAAAGTGTTGTTTACCATAGCCGAATTATCCAGTGAAAATCCGGTTACAGGTGCGGAAATCATAAAAAGTACCTTATCGAGAGTACCCATTATTGTTGTGAAGTTAAACCAGGCCACAGGTGAAGTATTCGGTATAGAGACCCCACCGATGCATGTTTTGTGGGGCGACATACCGACACCGTTGTTTTAACAGAAGTTATGCTTGCCTGCCCCCTATCTCTTTTTTCTACCACCTTGTGTTGACAAAATAGGAATTTGGGAATATACTATTCTTGAAGTTTAAAAGATGAGGTGATATGATGATTTCCGTATCGAAAGAAGTACTAAGACAAAAGATGAATGAATATTTTCAGAAGGTAGAAGAAACGGGTGAGGAACTGGTGGTGACCCAGGATGAAATTCCAATAATTAAAATCATGCCTCTCAAAAAACACAAAAGCGTAAAAGAAGTTTTTGCCGATGTTCAGGGTAATATCAAATATCATGGTGATATTATGGAACCTGAAACCGATGAATGGGGAGAAATTTCTTGAAATGTTACTAATTGTAATAAAAAGCTTTTACCCCAATGTAATATGGTAATTGCATAACACTATGAATGACGAAAAAGAAGAAACNNACTCTTGATCCTGGTAAATTGTCTGACGAAGCCGCCGGAACCTGCGATCTTATACCAATAACTGGAGGGGCAATCTCGTCAATTTCCATCTGGGAAAAAGGGATAAAAATCAAAAAAAGAAAAATTGAAATCCCCCTAACCCTGGAAGAATACGTCTCACGGTTAAATCAACTTGGAAGCCTGGAAATCATCCCGGTAGACGAATCTATTTGGATAGAAAATATTTCCCTGGAATGGGACCATAAAGACCCTGCAGATAGGACAATTGTCGCAACCGCACGTTTAAGAAATCTACCTATTATTACAAAAGACATAATAATAAAAAGCTTTTACCCCAATGTAATATGGTAATTTCATAACACTATGAATAACGAGAAAAAAGAAACAGCGAACAGTCCGGTCAAAAAAAGCCGTTGGGCATTGGCTGCTGAAGAAATGTCAAAAGAGAACTTGCTAAGAGATGGACTTGGAGAGGAACTAAGAAAGTACATTCATGAATTTCGTGAAGGATTCACCGTCAAAAGAGCTTTCCTGAGTTCCTCTTAAATTCTCCGCTTCTCCGTTTCTCCGCTTCCTCGCTTCCCCGTTTCTTCTTCTGCCTACTGCCTACTGATCTATTGACCAATGACTATTGACTAATGACAGTTCTCAAAAGTTCCTACCTATGACAGTTCTCTTAAGCTCTCTCAATGACTAATGACAGCTCTCCAAGCTTCTAATTCTCTCAAGATATCATAATTATTCGCTGGGATATTCAAATAACTCGGGTTTCAACCCTTTTAGCCTTCTTTCTATTTTGGTTTTTAAGCTTTTTACACGGTAAAGTGATCTGACTTTTAATAGCATTTCGAATGGAATATTCTTTGCATTTAATAAATCTACTTCTTCTAAATTTGCATTATCGAGATTGGCTCCCTGAAGATTTACCTCTTGGAGATTGGCCACCCTGAGATTGGCTCCCCGGAGATCGGCTCCCTGGAGATTGGCCCTCTGGAGTTTAGCATCCTTTAGATTAACTCTCAAAAGATTTGTCCCACTAAGATTACACTTCTCGAGATCGGCCCCTTGTAGATTGGCATCCTGAAGATTGGCATCCTGAAGATTGGCACCCTGAAGATATGCTTCATGAAGATTTGTCTGTTGGAGATTGGCCCGACAAAGATTTACTTTTTGAAGATCGAACCCATTTAAATCGACATTCTTAAGATCGAATGATTGTAGAATAGCTCCATGAAGATTGGCTCCCCGGAGTTTTGTCACATCGAGCTTTGCACCCTGGAGATTGGCCTTCTGGAAATTAGCTTCCTGGAAATTGGCCCCTATAAGACTAGCCTCTTTGAGACTTGCCTCATAAAAATTGGCCTTTGTGAGATTTGCTTTTCGAAGGTCTGTCCTATTGAGTTTGGACTGTCGGAGAGTTGATCCATAAAAATTGGCTGCTTCGAGATCAATGTTCTCAAGGTCTAAGTAGCTTAAGTCAAGATTCTTCAAATCTGATCTCTCTGATGAAATCATTAATTTTAAAAAGAACTCTG
>WVZO01000287.1:0-19061 GCA_011772425.1 Candidatus Aminicenantota bacterium | reverse complement strand
TGTGAATAAACTTGTAATTGCCTTCCTGATCGCGATTTAAAAAAGAACATGTCGTAGTTTCATATCGATAATAATCATCATCTAATATTTCAAAATTCTCTTTCAAATGTGTTTTTTTGGGCTTATCTAATTTAGAATAGTGTACTGAAAAATCACCGCCTTCATTGAACATCTTTAAAGCCAATTTCCACATAAAGCATCTTTTTCCCTCATCAGTCATTTGTGAACGCCAGTCTTCCCTATCAATCCATATATCCGTGTAAGCCTTATACAAATGGGATGCATTTATTTTCTTTTTATCTTTAAGGCCTGGGAGTGTTTTAATAATCATATCCAATAGAAGAGGTCGAGTTGAAAGTTCTTCTAGATTATAGGTGTTTTTAATAATTTCCATATATTCATCTGCTTCTTCCTTATCCCTGGTATTTTTTAATATATATTCTTTTATTTGCTTATCATTAAATTCCTTTAATTTGATCCTGGTTATCTCATAATTGCTTTTAGTCGCGTAATTCCTGTAAAGTACGGTAAAATCCGCTTTTAAAACTTCCCTTTCCTGAAAAAAAAGGGACATGCAAGAAAAATCATGCCAATTTGATTAAATTTACTGGACGTCGGTTAAAAATCAATCAACCTTGAATAAAAATCATTTCGAGTTCCAATTAAAATTACTCGACGTCGATTAATAATCATTCAATTGTGGATTTTTAATACCAAATGTTTTATAATCCTTAATGAAGTTGAGGTACAATAATGACTAAACCAGGCTGGTTGGAAAAAAAACATTTTAATACTGCCGGTCCCATCGATAAAGACGACCATTACTATATTGAACCCCTGAACAGGTTTGACCTGGATGAAATACTTACCCTGATCCATCGTAAAAAATATTTTGTGCTGCATGCACCCCGGCAAACAGGAAAAACGTCTTACCTCCTGGCTTTGATGAAATACCTTAATAATGAGGGTACATTTAAATGTTTATATGTTAACGTAGAAAAAGCTCAGGCAGCCAGGGAAAATGTAAGAGCAGGAATCAGGACAATCCTCCAGAGCATGGCAAGTAATGCGTTTAAATATCTTGACGATTCTTTTTTGAACGATAATTGGAAGCAGATTTTCGCGGAGAGCGGAGAATTTTCAGCTATTCATGAGGCGTTGAACCAATGGTCAGCGAAAAGTGAAAAACCTGTTGTCCTTTTTATTGATGAAGTGGATTCCCTGATCGGAGACACCTTAATCTCACTGCTGCGACAACTGCGCACCGGGTACACCGAGCGCCCGGAGGGGTTTCCTCAGAATATTATTTTATGCGGTGTTCGCGATGTCAGGGATTACCGGATACACTCAAAATTGGAAAATGAAATCATAACCGGAGGGAGTGCATTTAATATAAAAACAAAATCACTGAGATTGGGCAATTTTAATTTAGATGAGATAAAGAAGTTGTACAAACAGCACACTAACGAGACAGGCCAAATTTTCCATAACGACGTTTTCCCGTTGATCTGGGAATTGACGGAAGGTCAGCCCTGGTTAGTCAATGCTCTTGGTTATGAAACCTGTTTTGAAATGAAAGAGGGAAGAAATCGAGAGGAAGTTATTTCTGTTGATATGGTCAATCAGGCCAAAGAAAATCTCATTATACGACGTGAAACACATCTTGACCAGTTGGTGGAAAAATTAAGTGAAGAGAGGGTTAGACGTGTGTTGGAGCCGATTCTAAATGGTTCGCAGGCAGAATTAATTCCTACTGACGATGTGGATTATGTGATTGATTTTGGGATGATTAAGAATGAAAAGCAATTGAGAATTGCTAACAGGATATACCAAAGGATTATCTCTGGGGAATTAAGGAAGAACATTTCAAGGGAGCTTCTATAAAGATTTACGGCATGTAGCATGTTAGGATTTCTTGCCTGCCTATCTCTTTTTTCAACAACCGGCGGATTTTTTTGAATCCTTTGTGAAAAAGAGCTTAAACTTGTTGCGGGAGGGCGGGATATTTAAGCTTCTTCGAAGCTTAAATACTCAGATGTTGAGAGGTTGAGAAAACTAAAGAGCCAGAGATTCAGTGAATCTGTTAGAAGATAAGGGGCATTCCTACCGAAATCGATTGTTATACAAGCTTTTCCAGGAATTGATGTGATTTTGATCGATGACCGGGAAACGTGCCCAATGATGATCCGGAACTGAGAATATAACTGGGCAACGTGCCCAATGATTGAATCTTGACTGATCCTTTTCATGAAAATAGGTGAGTGTAAGAAAAAGGTCAGGCAAAAAAATCTAAAAATCTCTTTTCCATGTATAAGTTAAATTCCCCATGAAGGGTAAACCTTCTCCCATCTATATCATCGCTTCCGCGCGAAGGGGACGCTTCCCCCTTGAGGGGGAATGTTTCCCCCTGAAGGGGATCGTTTCCCCCTGAGGGGGATGCTTTCCCCCTGAGGGGGATCGTTTCCCCCTAAGGGGGATGCTTTCACCCTGAAGGGGATCGTTTCCCCCCGAGGGGGACACTTTCCCCCTGAGGGGGATTCTTTCCCCCCAAGGGGGATCGTTTCCCCCTGGCGGGGATGCTTTCCCCCTGGCGGGGATTGTCCCCCCGCAGCGGGGATCGTTTCCCCGAAGCGGGGATTGTTCCCCCGCAGCGGGGATCGTTCCCCCGCAGCGGGGACGCTTTCCCCCTGAAGGGAAAGGTTTTGTTATAGAGATTTAGTCTCCCTCTTATTTCGTTGAATAGATAAAACAGGTGAATCATTTTCCCCCTAATTTTTTTAACTATAAAAAAGCGGGATTTACATGTCATTTGAGTTCGAATTGAAATATACCAGAACGAATCTGTTTCTTGCCTGACAACTTTTTTTTATCCATTCAACCAGTTAATCGATTGCAGTAAAAAGTAAACATATATAAATATTTACCTCTTAAAACCTCCTCTAATTCAACATTCCAGGAAAAAAGGTAAAGTTCTATCCATTTTAACTAAAAAACTTTTTACAATATACATAATAATACCAGGAGGAAAATAAAATGAGAAAAGAGCAAATTGCCAAACTGGCAAACAAGTTGTGGACAGATGAGGGCTTCAAACGGGAATTCATGAAGGGTCTTCGAGGTGGCGCTACTGGCGTCGAGACCATTGAATTCCAAGAACAAGTAGTCTCTCAGGCACCCATTGGATCAATCAGCGTTTCAAAGTGCGGCGTTGGTGCTGGGTGCACGAATCACACGAGTCACTGTGGTAGTACAACTATGTAATCAGTAACTCAGTGTGGGGCGATGAATTTCGCCAAAGGATACGATGCATCCCCTCTAAATTCTGCTTACATATAGGGAATATTCAAACAATTGATGTTTCTCATCATAAACAATTACTTAAAGAACCAAGAAAGGTGAATACTTATGGAACCTAAACCAACTGGCAAGACAAAAGAAATTGCTTTTTCCAGTCGTATCGAGCTTCCTTTAAAAATTACGTACCGTCAAGTAGAGGACAAACATTTGTTTATCGCCCCACACAACCCCACCTGGATTGTCACTAATGATATTGGTGCCTTTATGCTGTCACCTCTAAGGGAAGGATATACTATACAGGATGTACTGAATTTTTCCGTTTCCCAGCTTGGGTTAACCCGGGAGAAGTCCTTAGCCGAGATGAAAGATCTATTAATGGAAATTGAAGCCCGGGGCTTCTACCGAAATATTCCCCCACGGGAAGTCAACCCAAAAGACAATTTGCCATCGCTTCAATTATTCATCACCCGTTCATGTAACATACGTTGCATCCACTGTTATATGGACGCCGGCCTCCCCATGGACGATGAATTGACTCTTGAGGAATGGAAATCGGTGATTGATATATTTACGGATATTTATGGGAAAGGTTGGGTTACCCTGAGCGGTGGGGAACCCCTCTGCCGAGATGATTTTTTTGAGATTGCAGACTACGTCAAGAAAAAAGGACATCACCTTTATCTCCTGACCAATGGCACGCTTATCAAAGATATGGAAACAGCAAAGAGAATTGCCCAGGGGGTGGACGATATCCAGATCAGCCTGGACGGCGCTTCCCGGGAAGCCACAGATCGTATTCGCGGAAAGGGTGTATTTGATAAAGTGGTGAAAGCCATTGATTTGATGAAACAAGTGGATATGAAAATCAAGTTGGCGTTCATGATTTTCCCTGAAAATTTAAAGGACCTGGAGGAGAACCTGGTACCCCTGGTTCTATCCTTTGATTACCCTCGAATCTCAATTAATATTGATGACCGGCCAACCAATCTTGGCCGAGCAACCCAGTTCCCCCCGGGGAGTTTTATGTCTCCAATTCATTACAGACACTCGATTGATAAAATTATGAGGGAGATCTGGGCGAAAGGGTGGGCCAAGAGACCAACAGGTATCTTAAACCACCGATTAACCACCTGCGGTATGGGAAATGGTTTCACAGTAGATGCCAATGGAGATGTTTACCCCTGTCCACTCCCCATCTGTAAATTCGGCAATCTACGCCAAGATGATCTTGTCGGGTTGGCAAAGAAAACCACCAGGCTGAGGGAGGAGACCAGTGTCGAAAGGATGGAAAAGTGCACTGACTGCGATCTCAAATACATTTGCATAGGAAGCTGCCGTATCCTGAATTATCAAGTGAACGGGGATTTTCTGGTTCCTTCTTGTAATGAGCAGAGCAAAAAAATCATTCTCTATCGGATGATCGACCGCTGGATATAACCCATTCGAAATTCAGGAACGGACGTTTACTCTTTCCTGTTACCAAATTTTCCTACTCAGTGCTTTTGCCTTTGCCTTTCTTCTTTTTCTCTGCTTCTTGTTTTCGCTATCGTTCTTTTTCCAGTTCTTCTTTCTGCCATTCTTTTAATCTTTTTTAAACCTTATCATGATTCTTGCTGTCAAATCTATATAGAAACAATCACCCGGGTTTGGAATGCAGCACCGAGGAAAAACAACCCTGCCACTTTTTTTGCACTGTCAAGTTTTGTATACATCTGGCAAAAGCATTGGTATAACATCCTTCTGAGCTCATATTTAACCAAAACCTGAAAAACTGTAAAATTTTGTGGCACCCTTTGGTATTTCCTGCCAATACTGCCGATACATTTGAAAATAACGGTATATCCATATTATTACAGCTATTTAAATACCGGGATTCCACCTGGTATTTGAATTGCTATTCAATGTTCGTGGTACAAGGTACGAGTGAAAAATGAAGATCAAAAAAAATATCCTCTGGCTGATTATCTTCACGCTGGTTACAGGAGTCATACTAGCCGGTCAAACCATCCAGGAACTGGAAAAGCAACTGGAAAACGTTTCAGGTAAAGCAAAAATCGATGTTTTGAATAAACTATCTCATGCATATTCCCATATATCAGTTGAAAAGTCATTGGAGTATGGAAATCAAGCATTGACGTTGGCCAGGAATCTCAACGATCAACTCCAATATGATACGTTAAAAAAAGAAAAAGAAATAGAATCGCTAAAAGAAGACAAAAAAATCCAGCAACTGATCCTGGAACGCCATACCATGATAAGGAATGTGTCCATTATTTTCGCTCTTTTGGTACTTATTATTGCCGTTCAATTTATCAGGCGATACTATTACCTGTTTACCTTCTGGAAAAAAAAGAATTACATCGCCCATTACAAACTGGTGGATAAAATCGCTTCCGGCGGCATGGGCGTTATCTACAAAGCCAGGGACATCCGGGGAAAATCCCGGACATCTTCATACGCGGTCAAAGTGTTGAAAGAAGAATACTTTAAAGACGATATATATATAAAACGGTTCAAAAACGAGGCTGCCTTGATCGACCAGATCAATCACCCCAATATTGTGAAAGTCATGGAACGGGGGGATGATGATGGTACCCTGTATATTGCCATGGAACTATTGGAGGGTAAAACCCTTGCCGATTTAATGGAAAAAGAAAAGCCAATAAGCCTTAATACCGCTTTAGCCATGATGATACAAATGGCCGGTGCTTTGGCGGCGATCCATAAGCGGGGCATTATCCACCGCGATTTGAAGCCGGCAAACATCATGGTTATCCAGACCGGAGATCATTCACCGCTAATAAAAATCCTGGATTTCGGCCTGGCCAGGACCCAAAACCTGACACGTTTAACAAGCACCGATATGATCATTGGAACCATTTTTTATGTTGCCCCGGAGCAATTGGCCCATTCAACCATTTCGCCGGCCGGAGATATTTATTCCCTGGGGGTAATCTGTTACCAGGTTTTAACCGGGGAGAAGCCGTTTTACGGGGATACGATCTTTAGCATTGCCANNAACCGGTTCCCATCGAAACCCTTCAAACCGGTGTCCCGGCTGAATTAAGTGAACTGGTAAAAAAAATGATGGATAGAACCCCGGAAAAGCGTCCTTCAGCCATTGAGGTCTCAAATCAACTAAAAAGAATTGAAATATCGACTGGAAAATAAACCGAGACAACCATTCAACTTTTCCTACTCAGTGCCTTTGCCTTTCTTTTTTTTCTCTGCTTCTTGTTTTCGCTTTCGTTCTTCTTCCTGCCATTTTTTTAATCTTTTGATTTCCGCTTCCTGGGCTTTCTTTTCTTCTTCAGTAAGGACATCCCCTTCCTGTATGGCTTTCAATCGTTTCTGGTATTCAGTCTTAAGTTCTTCCATTCTACGGTTCATTTCCTCGGTAATCCTTATTTGCTGTTCTTGCTGCTTTAATGCCTGAATTTCCATTTTTAACCGTTCGTTTTCCTTTTTTAAGGACTCATATTTCGCTTTCAGTTCGTTATATTCCGCCTTGGGAACGCCGCACCCGGCAACCAAAAAAACCAAAACAATAAGTAAAGCAATAACATTCTTCATTTTAACACCTCCTGCACAATGAACAATAATCTCTTCAATGAAATTTTATTCTATATGAAAGCCAAAACCGTGTCAAGCATGCCAATAAGCTGACACCATAAAACTTATCCGGCACGATTTTCATTGATAAAAATTATCTCATTAAACCTTTTCATGATTTTTGCTGTCAAATTTATATAGAAACAATCACCAGGCTGTGGTATAAATATGAACCATGAATGAAGAAAAATTAATTAAACGATGTCAACAGCATGATATGAAGGCATATAAAGCGATATACCAACGATATGAGCAGACTCTCTTACGAACCGCCCTGCGTATATTAGGACATCGGCAAGATGCTGAAGATGCGGTACAGACAACCTTCCTGAAACTATACCGCGGCGTAAAAAATTTCCGTTTTGATGCCAAATTCAGTACCTATTTATTTCGCATAATAATAAACGCCTGCTTTGATATCCTCAAAAAAGAGAAACGCATGAATATGGTGGTCCTCGATGCTGATACGGATTTTGATATTGAGACCAATATAGATAAGGCCAATCCCTCATATGACTATAACCCGGAACCGGGTGTAACCTTCCACCTAGAAAAAGCCATAGAAGCACTTCCCCCACGAATGCGCACTTGTTTTGTTTTGTTTGCGGTTGAAGAGTTTAAACAAAAAGAGATCGCGGCCATATTAGGCCTCAGTATCGGTGCTGTAAAGGCCAATATCTTCCAGGCAAAAGCACGGCTTCGTGCCAGGTTAGCGTTGTCTGATTCCGGCAGCGTAAAAAAGGAGCAATCATGAGCTGCATTGAATTTGAAAAATATGAATTAGGTGAGATCGATTCCCGTGAGTTCCGGCAGCATTTAAAGGTCTGTGCCCACTGCCGGGAACAAAAACGATTGGATGACCGGTTGATGTCTCTTGCCAGGTCTCTAAAAGAACCAATCCCGGCACCGGGACTCTGGGACCGTATTGAAAATACATTAAAAAAAGAAGGCCTTCCGGCAAAACCCCAAAAATCACCGGCCTTTCCATTTTCTGTCTGGTTGGCAGCGGCAGCCATTATTCTTGCTGTCGCTGTAGGAACCTATTTCTGGCTAACCCGGGATCAACATGGAACCGGTCTGTTACACCAGGCAGCCTTGAAAAAGGTAGAGCAAAAAGAAAACGAGTATATGAAAGCCATCGCAGAATTGGAAAAACAAACGCTCCCCAACCTGGAAAACATGAATGTAGAATTGATGCTGCTCTATAAAGACCGCCTGGAAACGATCAATAACCAGATTAGAAGTTGCAGGGAAGCCCTGGCTGAGAATCCGGCCAATACCCATATTCGCCGGTATATGCTGGCGGCTTTGCAGGATAAAAAAGAAACCCTGCATGAAATATTGATTTCGCAGAAGAAAGAAAAATGAAAATAAATTGCCACAAAGACACCAAGTCACAAAGAAAAAAGTCTTTTATAAAAAACCCTTCGTGCCTTTGTGTCTTCGTGGCTGTAAATAAAGGAGGTAATTATGAAACGAATCGTTTTTTACTTGTTTTTAATCATTGTGTTTCTTTGCTTTTCCTGTTTTGTACAGGAGGGAAATGCAAAACCAGCCGCATTTAGCGGCAAACATTCTAAATCCAAAACCTTTACCCAACGAGCAGTTTCTGCTCCCGGGAAAACATTGGTTGTGGAAATAAGACAGGCAGACTTAACGGTAATCCCTGCCAGTGATAATTATATTTCAGCAAAGGCGGTAGTTGAAGTAAGAAGTTCGGAAGCGGAATTCGTAGAAGAATTCATAGCTGACACCAAATTAATCCTTGAACCCTATGGCCAGGGATTCCGGTTAAAACTGGATACCCCCAGGAAATCAAAGGACTTCTGGAAAATGATAGGGAAACGGAGGTTCAGCCTTTCTGTTTCTGCAAAGATTCGGCTTAAAGTCCCGGCCCGGCAGTCGCTGGATATCCACAACCAATACGGGGATATCGCTGTAGAAGGTATCACCGGGAAATTAAGCGTTAAGAACGGTTCCGGGAAAGTTGAAATCAACCAATGCAAAGGGGAACTGGACATTGAGAATCGCTATGCCAAAACCGAAGTGATCAATTTTGACGGTCCGGTGGTGATTGAAAATTCCAGCGGTGAGGTTGAGGTAGAGAAAATCTCCGGGGAGACCATTATTCAAAATAGTTACCGGCCGGTAAGTTTCATCAAAATAGGCGGTCAATTGACCATTAAATCTCAAAGCAGCGATGTAACCGGTGAAGAAGTAAATGGAGATTGCCAGATTACATCATCCTATAGAAAGATTAAGGTAGTGGATGTCAAGGGAAAACTGGATATCAAAGCTCAGAGTTGTGCTGTAACAGTTCTGGATGTTCAAAAGGACGCCGTGATAGAAAACAGTTATCGCCAGGTAGAAGTGGAAAATGTCCGGGGTTCCTTGAGGATTAAGGGGCAAGCCAGCCCGATAACCGTCAAACAGGTTCCCCATGATGTCTTTATCAGGACCTCTTACAGAAAGGTTTCTGTAGAGAATGTCGGGGGGGCACTGGAAATCGATGGACAATCATCACCGGTTTCTGTACGTGATATTAAAGGGAATACAACTATCACTTCCTCATACAAAGATATAATTGCCGAAAAAATCGGGGGGCACCTGGATATCCGCACGACTTCTGGTAATGTAACAGTCTATAATGTCAAGAAAGATTTAAACATCATCTCTAGCTATAAACCGGTTCAAATCAAGTCTGTAGGTGGTAATTTAAAGATAGATGGAGCTTCCTGCAGTGTAATTGCTGAGAATATCTCCGGTAATGTGGATGTTAAAAATTCTTATAAATATGTTATATTGAAGCGAACCAAAGGGTCCATCAGGGTACATGGTCAAAGCAGTCCCATCGAGGTCACTGATATCTTAGAACTGCCAAAAGATGGACATATTGAGCTTATCACTATGTATAAACCCATTACCCTTCGTTTACCGGGATCAGCGAACGTCACAGTTTCTGCCTATGCCAGGTACGGGAAAATCAATTCGGATTTCCCTGTTTATCTTAAAGAAAGTAATAAAAAGGCGCCGGTGATTCCGAAACAAAAGGGCAGCGTCGTTGTCCGCCTGGAAACCACTGGAAGTGGAAATATCACTGTTGTCAAGGAATAGGGGCCAGTTGGCAGTTGGCAGTTGGCAGTTGGCAGTTGGCAGTTGGCAATTGACAAAAGAAGAAGTGAGGAAGTTTCAAGATAGGGTAAACACAAGGTTTACCCCTACGAAAGCACGAAAATGTCCATCAGACGTAGTGATGAACCTTGTGTTCGCCCGGATAATCGGTAAAATTAGAACTGCTGCGATTTTCAAATTCTTAATGATTTTCAACCGGCTTTGTGTTAAAATAGGGTTTGATTAAAAAGTAAAAAAAACTAAAAAAGGATAAAGGAGGCGAACATGAGCAAGAAAAAGGTTGCAGTGGTTTTATCCGGCGCCGGGGTTTATGACGGTGCGGAGATTCACGAATCGGTAATTACATTACTGGCTTTGGATCGACAGGATGCAGAGGTGCAGATTTTTGCTCCTGACATTCTCCAGATGCATGTGGTCAACCACCTGACTGGCCAGCCTACGGATGAGAGCCGCAACGTCCTGGTGGAATCCGCTCGAATTGCCAGGGGAGATATCAAGGACCTGGCAGAGGCTAACATTAAAGACTTTGATGCGGTTATCTTTCCCGGTGGATTTGGTGTGGCGAAAAATTTATGCGACTTTGCTGTCAAGGGGCTTGACTGCTCGGTGAACCCGGTAGTAGAGAACTTCGTGACAGAAGGGCTAAAAGCAGGTAAAGTCATGGGATTTGTTTGTATTGCTCCGGCACTGCTGGCAAAGATAGCAGGACAAATAGACCTGCACCCGGATATAACCATTGGTACGGATGAAAGTACCGCTGCTGCTGTGGAGCAATTCGGTGCTCATCATGTGAACTGCCTGGTAAAAGACTTCGTGATAGATGAGAAAAACAAGATCGTCACCACTCCGGCCTATATGTTGGGCCAGCGCATCAGCGAGGTGGCAGAAGGAATCGAAAAATTGGTGAACGCCGTCCTGGAATTGTGCTGAAATAAGGAAAAAGAAACAGGCCAGAAAGTCCCCTTATTCCAGTGCATATACGCTCCCACCACTGCCAAAAAACACCATTCGATTATATGAACTGGGATAATTAACCATATCGTCAGTTTGAAACTTCCATAGTATCTCACCATTCGATGCATCAAGCGCATAGAGGTGACAATCGCCGCTGCCGAAATAGACAATATCTCCTGCAATAGCTGGTTTCGAATATGCCTTACCATTTCTCTTAAAATCCCATTTCAACTTTCCTCTCTTAGCATCCAACGCATAGAGGTGACTATAAAGCGTGTTGAAGTACACGACTCCATTATGGATGGCGGGCTCTTTGCTGATTTTTTCATCTGCCTCGAATCTCCATATCTCCTTGCCTGTGGATACATCTACCGCATATATGAAGTGGTCATGACTGCAGAAATATGCAATCCCATAGGCTACAGATGGTGAATGGTAAACCTTCTTGCCAGCCTTGAACCGCCATCTAATGGTATGTGCCCCGGCGTCCATTGCATAAACATACCCACTTGCATTGGAAAAGAATATGACATCATCAGATAGGGAGGGACTACAACACATGGAATTATCTGTTTTAAACTTAAACCTCAATTGGAATGATTTAATATCAATAGCGTAAAGATTACCATCGTGACTGGTAAAGTATAAAAGTCCATTATGAACAAGGGGTGGGAAACAAACGGAGCCATCTTTATTCTCTCGACATCCATCTGTTTGAAATCGACGCAGCTCCTTTCCGCTTTTCGCATCAAGGGCATATAAAAAGCCAGCTCCGCAGCCCCAATAGGTAATATCGTCACAAATTGTAGGTGGACCGGCCACTGTTTTGCCGGCATTGAATTTCCATTTGCTCTTTCCGGTGTGGATATCAACAGCATGAAAATAACCGTTGCCATCCCCAAAATAGAGAAAACCGTTATACAAAAGGGGTGGGCAAGAGACTATGGTGGCACCTGTGTCATATTTCCATTTCAACCCTTTCAGCTTATGCAGTGGCTCTGTATCATAAACCCCCGTATGACTGGGGCTACCGTTATACGTCAGTACCTGGGATTTCGCTAAAACTTCACCACTTCCGGGAACTGGCGACAATATCAGTATTATAGCAAGTATCCAAAAAACCATTGTGTGACTCCTTTTTCCTGTGGAAATGATTATATCGTAAATTTTTCAACTGCACAAGAGAAAAAGAGGACAATCTAGAAATCAGCCCACAGGGCAAGATCACGCAATAGGGTGTGCGGGGTTGAAATATTTTCTTATTTCCTTTACAATTTAACCGAGGTTAAATGATTGGCAACAAAATTATTACTAAATTTACCCGGCTTATTATTCTTACAACAATAATATTTTCACCCCTTCTGTTCTCCCAAGAAGCAGATATACAATTCGAACATATTGCCCATGAACAAGGATTAACTTCAAAGTGGGTCTTTTCAATCATCCAGGATAAAAAAGGGTTTATCTGGATTTGTACCTTTAACGGGTTGTTTAAATTTGATGGTTATGATTTTACACCGTATATCCAGGAACCCGCCAATAAAAACTCCTTATCCAGTTGTAATATTAGAACCCTATACGAAGATAAAGCAGGGATGTTATGGGTCGGGACTATTAACGGACTAAATAAATACGATTCATCCAACAATAGATGGGTCCGTTACCTGAATGATCCGGATAACGCCAACAGTTTGATAGGTAATT
Organism: Candidatus Aminicenantota bacterium; assembly: GCA_011772425.1. GTDB lineage: Bacteria > Acidobacteriota > Aminicenantia > UBA2199 > UBA2199 > JAKAGC01. The sequence continues at coordinate 6,362 of WVZO01000287.1, read as the reverse complement.
TNNTTATTCATTACACTCACAACCCAAAAGACCCGCACAGCTTAAGTGATAACAATGTGACAGCAGTCTATAAAGACAGATCCGGTACCTTATGGATCGGAACCGGGGGCGGGGGATTAAATAAATTCGACACAAAAACCGGGAGATTTATTCATTACACTCACAACCCGGAAAATCCCAACAGCTTAAATGATAATAATGTGACAGCAATCCATGAAGATAGATCGGGTACATTGTGGATCGGAACCAGCAGCGGGGGATTAAACAGGTTTGCTAAAAAAACCGGTCAATTCGTTCATTACCGGCACGAACCGGAAAACCCCCACAGCCTGAGTAACAATAATGTGTCAGCAATCTATGAGGACAGTTCAGGCACATTATGGATTGGAACCGATGGTGGTGGTATAAATAAATTTGTTAGAGAAACAGAGCAGTTTATTCATTACAAGTATGAGGTGAATAACCCCTACAGCTTGAGTAATGATGAGGTACTGGCCATCTATGAAGATAATGCCGAGACATTATGGATTGGTACCCATGGCGGCGGACTGAATAAATTTTCCCGGAAAAAGAGAAAATTTCGTCATTATAAGAATGATATTTATAATCCCAACAGCCTGAGCAGCAGCAGGGTCTGGTCAATCCTGGAAGACCGTTCGGGAACCTTATGGATCGGGACCTATGACAAAGGTTTAAATAAATTCGCCAGAGACAAAGGACAATTTACCCATTACACTCATAATCCGAAAAACCCACACAGCCTGAGTCATAATATGGTATGGTCATTGTTAGAAGACCATACCGGAACGTTATGGATCGGCACAGGTGAAGGTTTAAACAAATTTGATAGAGAAACGCAGCGATTCACCCATTACAAATCCGATCCCTCTAATCCAAACAGCTTGAGTAATGATTATATTTTTACCATCTATGAAGACCCTTCGGGAATCTTATGGATCGGAACAAGGTACGGCGGTTTGAACAAATTTGACAGGGAGAAAGAACAATTCTCCCAATATAAATTCGACCCGGATAACCGCAACAGCTTGAGCGATAATACTATCAGGGCAATATATGAAGACCCTTCAGGCATATTATGGATTGCTACTTACGGTGGTCTAAACAAATTTACCAGGGAGAAAGAACAATTTGTTCATTATCAGAATGATCCCTCTAACAAGCACAGCTTGTGCAATGATGTTGTCTTTTCACTCTGTGAGGATAGATCAGGCAATCTCTGGGTGGGAACCAACGGGGGCCTTAATAAATTCGACAAAGAAACGGAAACCTTTACCCATTTTTCAATGAAACATGGGCTGCCCAATAATTTAGTTTGCGGGATAATTGAAGATGAGAAGGGATATCTATGGATCAGTACGGAAAAAGGTATATCAAAATTTGATCCCAAAACCGGGACCTTCAGGAACTATGATGTAAGCGATGGTCTCCAGAGTAACGATTTTAATGCCGGTGCACATTACAAAAGTAAAAGGGGAGAGATGTTTTTTGGGGGTGTGAGCGGTTTTAACAGCTTTTTCCCTGATGAAGTAAAAGATAATGAAGATATTCCACCGATTGTTATAACCGCTTTTAGAAAATTAAATAAACCCTTTGAATTTGCCAAACCAATATCTGAAATCAAAGAGATTGAATTGTCATATAAAGATAATTTCTTTTCCTTTGAGTTTGTGGCCCTTAATTATATTAATACCGATAAAAATCAATATGCCTATATGCTGAAGGGATTTGATGATGATTGGGTTAACTGCGGAACCAGGAGATTTGCCGATTACACAAATGTTCCTTCAGGAACCTATATATTCAGGGTAAAGGGAGCAAATAACGATGGCGTATGGAATAATGAAGGGGTGTCTATACGGATAACCATATCATATCCTCCCTGGAAAACCTGGTGGGCATATAGTCTTTACTTTATACTATTTGCTGGGGCATTTTACGGTATATTGCACTACCAGGCAAAGAGGCAAAAAGAAAAGGCTGAGAACGAGCGTAAAACCTACGAACTTGAAGAAGCGCGTAAATTACAATACTCGATGCTTCCTGAAAAAATCCCTGACTTCCCAAACCTGGAGATAGCCGTTCATATGAGCACGGCAACAGAAGTGGGAGGAGACTATTATGACTTTATGGTTAAAAATGAAAACACGTTAATTGCCGCTGTTGGAGATGCCACCGGTCATGGCATGATAGCCGGGACAATGGTATCAATTATAAAGGGTTTCTTTTATTTTGAAGTAACTCAACTTGATATTTTATCATTCTTTAAGAAATGTACAAATGCCATTAAACAAATGAATCTTCGCAACTTGTATATGGGATTAACTATTGTTAAAATAAAAGAAAATAAGATGTTTATTTCATCTGCAGGAATGCCTCCGGTGTATATTTACAGGAATGAAAGTAAGCGCGTAGAAAAAATTGCTTTCAAGAGTATTCCCCTTGGATTTTTTAAAGATTTTTCCTACAGACAGGAGCAAATTGATTTAAAAAAGGGTGATACTATCTTATTGCTAAGTGACGGTTTACCGGAATTATTTGATGAAAACGGGGAGATATTCAGTTATTCCCGGGTAGAAGCCGAGTTTGCCAACGTTGCTCACCAGGAACCGCAAAAAATTATAGATTACTTAGTGAAGGCAGGTAAGCAGTGGAATAAAGGTGGACCACCGGATGATGATATAACGTTAATGGTTTTGAAAGTACTATTGCCTTGAGGTGGCGTTAAGTATTGCCTAATTCTTCATTTTATAGTAAAATCTGTTTTAAAGAAAATATTACCGACTTGCAAGTTACTCCAATGAAAAGTCGCATGAATCTTTTACCGGTTCAATTCAAACGGAGGTAATATGAAAAAAGGAATTTTAATCGCAGTATGGATATGTATGCTGTCCATCTCATTTCTTGTTCATGCTGAAAAGCCTGTATATGTGGGTGCAAAAAAATGCAAGAAATGTCATTCGGGGGCAAAAAAAGGGGAAGTATATGAAAAATGGGAAAAAGCTGTTCATGCCAGGGCCCTTGAAACGTTAAAAGCAAAGGGCGAAGAAAAAAATCCCAAATGTTTGAGATGCCACGTGACCGGTTTCTACGATGGCGGTTACCGGTTAAACGCCCCTAATGCTAAAGACTTTGAAGGGGTCCAGTGTGAAGCCTGTCACGGCAAGGGCTCCATATATATGAACGTGGACCATATGAACGACCCGTCTGCGGCGGTTTCGAATGGCCTGCTCTACCCCATAAAAGTTGTGTGTACCAAATGTCACAATAAAAATAGTCCAACTTTTAAAGGATTTAATTACCAGGAAGCCATGAAAAAAATCAATCACAGACATGGAGACCATTAGAACTTAGTTCGCTTTGCTCACAATGATAATGTTTCCCCTGTTTCCGAGTCAATGGCAGCTATCCTGATATACTCTTTGTATCGTTTTAGTTTTGGATTTTTTGTTTTTGCTTCAGCCCGCAAGCTGTCTATTTCTTTCGTGAATAGATCGATTCTGCAGCCATTGAAATACGATTGGGGAAGTACTCTATGGTATTCAACCACATTATTTGCCCCGGACAAAACCAGCGATATTTTTATAATTACTGCCATAACTCTTTACCTAATTCATTTTACCTGTAATTATATCAATCCCGGGACCTGTGGTCAACCCGGGAATTCTAAATATGCCGGGTACGCCGCTATTTCTCACCCGGGGGCAGGTATTTCTTGGGAAACCTGGCTACCACTGTATAATTGGGGTCTACAACATTGGCCACCCGGGCAGCGCCAACCTGTGAGAACACTTGAAGTGCCTCCCAGCGGTCAAAACCGTAATCTGATTCTAACCACTTGATCATTTCGACATGGGCAATGCGGAACGCATCGATGAGTGGTCTCACCGAACCTGCCACCATGATATACTCATCATTTTCCAGGCGCGGCCAGGCAATCTTTTTGCCTTTTAACAAATCGAGCTGCAGGGTGACTTCGGCTGTGGTCTCGATGCCGCTGCCGGTGATCTCGCCATCACCCTGAAGTGCATGTACATCACCGAAGTAAAAATAAGCGCCTTTGTTAAAGATCGGAAGGTAGACGATTGCTCCTTCACGGGCGTCGGAGGTATCCATGTTGCCGCCGAAATTAGCCGGCACACCTCCCGGGATGGCCTGACCTTCTGGTGGAGCAGTGGCCAGCCGGCCCATCATAGGAAGAATGGTTACCTGGATCTGCTTCATTTTACTGTTGGGAAGGTCCAGGGAAGCCGTCATTTTCTCAGCATCGATTTTCCAAAAATAGCATTTGATGGGAATCGGATCATTAAGCATAGGCGTTGTGGTGGTCGCGGCCAGAGAACCATAGATCAACGAAGTACCAGACCTTCCTATATTTATATTAGGACGGATCTTGATGATCTTCACCACCAGGGTGTCTTCAGGGGTTGCCCTCTCTACATAGATGGGACCGGCCTCTCCTGGCCAGGAACCGTCTTTTTTAGTAAAGTAGTCAGAAAACAAGGTGTGCGTTTCAATAATGTCTCCGGGTTTGATTCGTAAGACCGGTTCACGGACAGCATAGGTGTGATATCCCTGGGCCGGCTTAAAATGGTGAATCTCCGCGGTGGTCATGCCCACCGTGCAGATTGTAAGTATAAAAAAAAGAAATGTTTTTACTTTTACAAACATGATCGTCACCTCCGGTTTTACTTCTTACAGAAAATATAACACATCTCCAGTAATTACGTCAATAGGCCCTAACGGGCAGCAGTAATTCAAATTTGGAATAATGGAAGAAAGCTGACCGATCTATTGGAATGATGGAATGATGGAATAATGGGGAAATAAAAAATTTTTCTCTTTGAAAAAAAAGATTTTAAGCACTTGAAAAAAAGAATTAAATTTTGTATAGTTGCTCTGTAAAATAAGGAGGTACTATGGGCAAAATATCCATTTTAATTTCAGTACTAATTATATTATTCAAATTATCAGGTTTTCTTTATGGTGCCATACCAGCATCAGAGAGAGCTGCCTTAATTGCCCTTTACAATTCGACAAACGGTGATAGTTGGACAAATAACAGTGGATGGAAAACACCACCACTGGATACTGATGGTTTTGCTATGCCGGGGACTGAGAATACCTGGTACGGGATAGTATCAGGGATTAATGTTACCCAAATATCTCTGTCCAATAATAATCTTTCAGGCAGTATTCCATCAACGCTGGGAAATCTTGGCAGTTTGGAGTTGCTTAACATGTGTGACAACCAGCTAAGCGGGAGTATTCCATCGGAGCTTGGGAATCTCAATAGCTTGTGGGGTATTTTTCTGAATACCAACCAGTTAAGTGGTAGTATACCATCAGAGCTCGCAAATATCAGCATTTTGCAGGACCTTTATCTACATTACAACCAATTGAGTGGTAGTATACCACCGGAGCTGGGAAATGTCAGTACTTTGGAGGGCCTTAACCTGTCTAACAACCAGCTAAGCGGTAGTATACCGTCAGAGCTGGGAAATCTCAGCAGATTGGATTGGCTTAGCCTGTCTGGCAACCAGTTAAGCGGAAGTATACCGTCAGAGCTGGGAAACCTGGGCAGACTGGAGTGCCTTAGCCTGGCTGAAAACCGGTTAAGTGGTAGTATACCACCGGAGCTGGGAAATCTTGCCAATTTGGAGACGCTTTGGCTGGATAGAAACCTTCTGAGTGGTAGTATACCGCCGGAGTTGGGTAATCTCTTAAACCTGAAGCAGTTTCTCTTGATCTACAACCAGTTAGGAGGGAGCATCCCCAGCAGCATAACCAATTTAACCAATTTAACCTATGCAGAAATAGGTTACAATGCTTTATATACAAATAATGATACGGTACGAACGTTTTTAGACGAAAAATTTCCAGGTTGGGATTCCACACAAACAATTGCTCCAGCAAATGTATCTGCTTCTTCTATGTCTACCTCTTCAATCAGAGTTTCCTGGACTCCTATTTTATATACCGGGGATAATGGTGGCTATAAAGTCTATTACAGCACTACATCTGGGGGGCCTTATACATATTCAGGAATAACAGCAGATAAATTAAATACATACTATGATGTAACAGGTTTAAGTCCAGGGACAACATATTACTTGGTTGTAAAAACTCAAACAGACCCACATCATTACAGTTATAACGGGGTTGTCAGTGAGTACAGTGAAGAGGTTTCTGCAACAACAACCGGCGCACTTGGAGAAAAAGATCCGCCCTTCGGTTCCTTTGACACTCCCATTGATGGCTCAACCGTAGCCAGTAGTATAGCTGTTACTGGCTGGGCATTGGATGACACCGGAATTGACAACGTAAAAATATATAGACAGCAA
>WVZO01000315.1:146-42356 GCA_011772425.1 Candidatus Aminicenantota bacterium | reverse complement strand
CCTGGAGCTTGGCTTCCTTTAGATTGTTCACATCGAGTTTGGCCTCCTGGAGATTGGCTTCTTGAAGATTGACTCCTTTGAGATCGGCCCCCTGTAGATCAGCTTTCATGAGATTGGCCCTTTGGAGATTGGCCTCCCGGAGATTAACCTTATGGAGATTGGCCCCCTGGAGATTAGTCTCTTGTAGGTTGGTCTTATGGAGATCAACCTCCTTGAGATCGGCTCCACGTAGATCGAAACCCTGGAGAATGGCTCCCTGGAGCTTGACTTTCCTGAGATTGGTCACATCGAGTTTTGCTCCCCGGAGATTTGCATTATTAAAATTGGTCCCCTGGAGATTGGCCCCCTGGAGATCGGCCCAACTGAGATCGGACATCTGGAGCTCCGCCTCCTGGAGATTCGCTCCCTGGAGATTGGCTCCCAGGAGATTGCCCCTATTGAGTTTGGCCTCTTTGAGATCAACCTCTTTGAGATCGGCCACCTGAAGATCGGTTTCCTGGAGATTGGCTCCAATGAGATTTGCACCCATAAGCTTGGCTCCTTTAAGATCAGCTCCTTTAAGATCAGCCCCTTTGAGATCGGCTCCTTTAAAATCACCCTTCTCCTTACGCTCGATCTTATGGAGATCGACACCGCGAATATCCAGATTTTTGAATATAGTATTATCAAAGTCAAAGAAATGATGACAGTCTTTGAACTTACAATTGATTATCAACATCTGCGCAATTAGATCAGTCAATTTTAATTTCTTTTCCAGGTTTATACTCGGATTTTCAATCAAATGCTTCGTCAATAGAAATTCCTGAATACTATAGTGGGAAAACCGGTAATTTCCAATGGAATTTTTATTTAACAAGGAACGACCTTTGACATCGATGGCTTTAACATACTTAAGTCCAGAGACATCGGCAATCAAGAGATCCAACTCCCTTTCAGCTATATCACGTTCTCCTTTAATTGACATCTCTATAGCCAGAATTTCACATGACTTGAAAAGTTCATTCTTAGGGAATCCTGTTTTTACCTCTTCTCTTCTCAGCCAACTGTCCACCAGCGCATTATAAATTTTGTACTCATTGATTTTTTCCTGGCTCAATGGAGATTCCATTAATTTATCGATGTAAGCCAAAAGCATGGGTCTGCACCGTAAAGAGCCCATATGTTCGATTATTTCTTTTGCTTTTTTTATCTTCTCCTTTGGTTTAAATAATAGATATTTTCCGGGAAAACGTTTATTTAAATAAAACTCAACTTTTTCATCATTAAATAGAGATAGGTATTTGGCAGGGCACACATATCCCCCAACTGAAATTAACCCGGGGCGTTCAAAGGGTCCTTTTTCAACTTCAGGAAAAAATTGGGTGCGGCAGGTTATAATAACCCTATGAAAATTTTCTGTTGCTTTCAAGACTTCTAATAACCGTTCCTTTACACGCCTATATGCTTCCGGATCTTCGTCCAGAGCGTCAAGGAGGAGGATGGTTTCTCTTTTGTTCTCGATATTTTTAACTCCCACTAACATCTCTTTCCCCAATTTTTTTAGAACACAATCGTTGTTTTTAGGCCAGAATGATGTCAGGTGCATCAGCTTGAGCATTGCCAGTAAAGATGTTTTACCCATTCCGGCGTCTGATAAAACAAACATCTGGTTATTCCCGGGTTGATCTAACTTTTTAGCCCTTAAAAACTCATCGATCTTTTTGTAGATCGGTTCACTGGAAACCAGGAAGTCCTCTTCATGTCGATCAGCAGGATTGGTTTCCTGGCAATTGGGTTCCACGTAATATCGTGCAAGTTCTAATGGATCGCCGAACATGATATCGTTTATTTCATTTAGTTCTTTTTTACGCTTTTTTCGAATTCGTTTGAGCCTTTTATACAGCTTTGCTATCCAATTAACCCCCACACCAAATGCTATTAGTTCCATGAGAGTATCTCCCTATTTATGATTTATATTTTCACCCTTTTCACTTTCATCTCAAAATATAATTATAAACATTTAAGAAAATTTTGTCAAATCATAAAATTCGATAATCATAAAGAGGGTACCGGATTACGATTATGTGCGCGGTGCGTGCAAATGTGCAGTTTGGTCATTAGTCAGTAGTCAATGGTCATTAGAAAAATTGAGAGAACTGTCATTGGTCATTGGTCAACAGTCATAAACAACCGGCTTCACAAAATCAATCGTAATTTGACGACACCGGGCTTGTTTCGACATTTCAAAACATCTCCCGGAAGGCCACCAGTTCCAGTGTTTTTTCCTTTTCTTCAAGCGCTTTTAACCGGTCCGTAAACCCTAACCTGGAAAAAATCACGACTTTTCCTATTTCAAACGGCTTATGCCATTTTACTTTTTTGACTTTTTCTTTCAAATCCTTCAATACATCTACATCGATGATTTTATTTCGGTATTTGCATTCGGCAAAAATAAACCGGCTTTTTTCTTCATCGACAGCCACCAGGTCGATTTCATCTTCCCGCTCCCACCACCGGCCGATAGTCTGAAATTCATATCTATCCACATGCCCCAGCAAATATTGGCGGCAAACATCTTCAAATAAAAAGCCCTGGTGGTCTTTGATTTGTTGTTTTACTTTATCGAAGCGGGGGCGGAACCGGTCGATTTCGATATAACTCTTATTGCCCAGTACAAACCGGAACCAGAAATTCAAGTACTTATCCCGGATAAAAAAAAGTCCTTTTTTCGATTTTTCAGGGTTCTTTTCTGTGACCGGCACTTCTCGTCCCACTACCAGGAGATCCTGGAGCGTTTTTAAGTATTTTGAAATTTTCGATTTTTCCAGGCCGGTTTCACCCATGATTTCGTTGAGTTTGCGGCGGCCCAGGGAAATGGCCCTTAAAATGGAATAGTACGTTTTGGGTTCGTAAAAATCCTCACGTAATATCATTTCAGATTCTTCATAGAAAAAACTTCCCTTCTTGAATACCTTTTTTAAAAGGAAATCGTCAAAGTTCTCGACATCTTCATACCGGCTCATATACCCGGGAACCATCCCGCAGACAGTATATATATCCAGCAATTCTTCGCAGGATTTATCAGGGAAGAAATCCTTTATTTCGAAAAACGGCATCTCTTCCACTTTCAGACTCCCGGTCCGCCTACCGTAAAGAGGGGCTTTGTAGTTAAGGACCTCCTTTTCCATCATGCCTATCGAAGAACCCAGGAGGATGAGAAATATGTCGGTTTCTTTCAAATAGTCATCGATGCCTTTCTGGAAAACAGACGAAATTGCCGAGTTTGTCCTGGCAAGGTAAGGGAATTCATCGATAACTACTACCAATTTTTCCTTCATCTTCAACGCCGGTGTCTTAAGCTTTAAATACTTGAAAAACGAATACCAGTCGTTGAATCCCTGTTCTTTCAATATCATGTCATCAAAGAATTCTCCAACACTTTTCCCCAGGAAAACCAGTTGGTCTTTTTCAGCCAGGGTATCCGCCAGGTAGTAGATGCCTTTTTTGTTTTTTAAGAACTCTTTCACCAGTTCGGTTTTGCCGATGCGCCTGCGTCCGTAGATGGGGACGAACTGGAAACCGCTTGAAGCATAAATGCTTTCAAGGAATTCTAATTCGGCGATTCGATTAATAAATTTATTCATCCTTCGTGTTCCTTGTTCATATTCGTCTTTTGTTTTTTTGCTACTCGAAAGTATTATACTTTAAAGTAGTATTTCTATCAAGGCGTTGGTTGAATTTTTTTTCAGCAACTTTCTTTCTTTTTTTTGGAAGTTTTCAACGTTTCAAACACCGGGATGGTTTCTTATATGAATTGTGCCAGGATTTCTTCCAGGCGGTAAACCAGGTAAAAGGGAAGAGATAAAAGTGTATAAGTCGAACCATCCGGACGTGGGAGTTCCTGGACCTTTAAATTACCGGAATAAAACCGCACAGCCACCGGGGTATCATTTCCAAAGTTTCCCCTCGGCGAGGGGAGCCGTGCCCCTGGAAAACTGGTAGGTTTTCCCGGTAGCAATCATGGCCTTGAGATTCTCAATCTTAGCATTGTAGGGAACAGTACAGCCGGAACTGAGGATAAAGCCCCCTCCCCTTCCCACTTCGTCGATAAGCCTGCGGCAGTAGGCCTCCACTTCTTCCGGAGTCCCTAAGCTCAACAGGGTGGCAGGCACATCACCCATAATGCACATATGGTCACCCAGCATCTCTTTTGCTTTGAAAATGTCTGTAGTACTGTCTAAATCCAGGATGCACTTGCCCTGGGGCAATTCTTTAAGATACGTAAGGTGCCTGGTCCAGTTACCATCAAAATGGAGCAGCGGGGTGATACCCTCGCCAACCAGGACATCAACCAGCTGTTTGAGCCATGGGAGGTAGAACTGCTCAAAATGCCCGGGGGAAGTCATGTCACCCGATCCCCGTTCGCCGGCCAGGAAGACCCGGGGAACACCTAAACTCCTGGCACCCCGCAGGACCGTGTTAATTGCATCAGGTATGGCTGCATCCATAGCGGCGATAACCTTTTCCGGGTAACGATAAAGATCGAGGATGAACTGCTTTAACGTCCGCGCCGTAGAGAACATCTCATATGGCACCACACAAGGCACCCCAACCAGGACCGGGATTCCCCGCTTCTCCCAGTAGCGCACGTCCTTTTTATAGACTCTCAGGAAGCGCATCAGTCTAAGAAAAGCCTTGATTGTACCGAAAGTATTACCGCCATATCCGGGCTGAATGCGTGGTAAAAGGTGATTAAAAAAGAAACGATTCCATCCTTTCTTAATAATGATATCGTAGTCCTCAACAACCATGGCCGGTTCGGATTCGTCGAACTGCATAATGGCATCAGGGGGTAACTCCTTCCCCGGCCTCTTCACTTTGTTAGGAAATATGGTAATCAGGGGAAAAGGATCGGTCATTGTGGAGCCGGACAGTCCCATCACATCCCAGCCGCCGAGATCATCAAATACCTGGCGTTGAGCAGAGGCAGCAGCCTTCAGGTCGCTGTAATACGTCTCCATGGTCATTCCTACGTAAGGGGCAGAAAAAAGCATACCCAGGGGGCAAACAGGTACACGGTCAGGTTCCTGTAAGTTGATGGCTGCTTCAAATCGTTGGCGCGGCGTCATTGTCTCTGATCTCATTTTAATTTCCTCCCAAAAACTGTTGGCAGAGCCTGACCGCTTCGGTAGGGTCCCTCCCAAATGCGTCGGCCCCTGCGTACACTTGCACGCTCTCATCCATAACCCCACCGCCGATCATTACTTTTACGCGGTCCCTTAAACCTGCCTTGACAAGAGCTTCTATTGTATCTTTCATGCCATCATACGCAGTAGTGATCAGACCTGACAGACCAAGAACGGCAGCGCCTGTTTCCCGGAGCCTGGTGACAAACTGCTCTGGCGGCACATCCACTCCCAGGTCGTGCACGTCGTATCCTGCTGCCCGGAGTATGGAAACAACAAGGTTTTTCCCGATATCGTGAACATCGCCCCGTACCGTTCCAAACACCACTTTACCTTTCCCCTCTGCTTCGCTGCCTCCAAATGCAGGTTGTAATATCTCGGAGGCTTGTTTGAATATCTCACCGGCCATGATCAACTCCGGTAAGAAGTATTCACCCGCTTCATAACGGCTGCCAACAAGAATCATACCCTCACGGCACGTTTCTAAGATCGCCATCGGAGCGGTTCCCTTTGCTAACTCCTTTCTGACCAGGTTGAGGGTCTCTTCTTCTTTTAAATCAGCCAACTTCTGCATTAATTGACTATCAATCATTTTTCTCACCCTAATTGCAAGCAACTAATAGGTAATGTTTATCCGTGGCCAAAAATTTATAATTTTCGGTCAAAAAATGATCCGGCTGTTTTGAACGCCTTCACCCAATTTTGGTGCAGCAGGAAGCTGTGAACATCATCCGGGAAGACCAACAACTCATACTCTACTCCCTGCCGCTCCAATGTTTCCACTAACCACAGGGTTTCAGAAAATGGCACATTGCGGTCATCATCGCCGTGAATCAATAGAACAGGAGAACGCCAATTATGGATATCCGACAAAGGCGAAGACTTCCAGACCGTCCGGTTATTATCATTTTCCCTCTCGCTCGCCCATGCCTGCCATTGATTCCAGTCATGGACACCGTGCAAATCAACCCCGGCGGCAAAGAGATCTGAATTCCTCGCCAATCCCAGGGCTGTCATGAGTCCGCCGTATGAACCACCCCACAATCCTATTCGATTGGAGTCGACATATTCCAGGCTGCGGAGAAACTTTGCACCCGCCAGTAAATCCCGGTACTCGGAACAACCTCGTGGGCCTGCATCCGGGACTTCCCTGAAGACCCGGCCATAACCGATACCCAACCGGTAATTGACGCTGAGTACTACGTATCCACGAGAGGCCAGGTACTGATTCATGGCATAGCAGCGATGATAATAAGAACTGTAATGGAAACCCAGCAGCATCTGCCGAACCGGACCACCATGAAAGTACATAATGGCAGGTCGTTTTCCTTTAAAGGATTTAGGAGGATTGAACAATTGTCCATGAATTTTCCAGCCGTCTTCGGATTTGAAAATCACTTGTTTGGGAATCACCAGTTTTTTGGGGAAATCATCGGGCAGGGTATCACCCGCCAACTTGACGGCTTTCCCTCCATTAATGGGCTTCACATACACCTGGGCAGGCATTAGCGCAGTAGACCCTATATAGGCAATATACCTGTTGTTTCCGGTCACCACCGGCGACCATTGGATCCCGTTTACCTTTGTTACTGGTTTCATATTTCCACGGATATCAACCCACCAGATATGCCGGCGATCGATATCATTGGCATTACTGTTAAAAAATACCTTTTTTAAAGAAGGCACGGCAGTGAATTGTTCCACTTCGAATTTTCCTTTGGTTAATTGACGGGCTTCACCGCCTGCGGCAGGTACGGCGTAAAGATGGCGCCAGCCGTCACCTTCGGATAAAAACACCACGTGTTCATTATCAAGCCAGGCAATACGTACATAAGCAAAGGAGTCTGCTGGAGGAGATTTCCAGACTTTGATGGTTTTTCCGTTTTCTACATCCGCTACCCGGATTTCCCAGGGATCGGCAACAGGAAACTTCCTGGCAGTGATCAAACTGCGGTGGCCATGAGTTAACCGTCTTAAAAAAGCAATTCGCTTATTGTCCGGTGACCAGGTGGGTCGAAAGTCTGAATAAACCGACGCATCGATGTAAGTTATTTTTTCCTGTCCCGGATCGTAGATCAAAATATAACTGTAACGATGGGGAAATTCTCCCCGTCGGCTTTCCATTACAAGCTTGCTGCCATCCGGTGACCATTCCAGGCGAGCCAGGTCCCCACGGGTTTTCATCCTTTTTTTTGCTTCTTCTCCGGGAGAAAAAATATAAAGTTCTCCCTTCTTTGAGTAAGCCAACAGGTTGGTCTTGGGAGATACCTCCGCCCATCCGGTTTCGGCCAGTTTTTCCATTTTGCCGTCCTGGCAATTCAACTTATAGAGGATGGACTTTCCATCCCATTTGGGGTCATGAGCGGGATTAAAGGTACCGCTCTGTGAGAAAATAACAGCAGCGCCTTTTTCAATAAACCCCATGATACTTAATCCCTTACCGTCATCCTTTTCAAAATTCGTGAGCTGGCGGCACTGGAAATCAGGCCCCTCTGCCAACCAGATGTTATGAACACCCTGGTGGTTGAATACCCAGGCGATCCTCTGCCCCTCTAAAGAAGCAGTAAGAGAAAAGGGAAACGGATAACTAAGAATTTGTTCAATGGTGAAATCTGGGGATTTGGTGGTTTTAGCCGCGCCCACTTCCCGGGCAGTGGGAAATAAAAACAATATTCCCATGAGGGTCAACGTTAGCATAAAAAAAGAAATGTTGGAAACAATATGCATGCCAGTTAACATGTTCTTTTTTTTCTTCATAAGACTCACCTCCTCAGATGATATCGCTTAAGAGATTATTTTAAAGGAATTCTACGTTTGTTTCAAGATTGCTCACCTCTTTCGTAGACAATGAAAACAATCACAGAGGTTAAGGTTTCCCCAAACGCTTGAAACAGCGACCTTTTTATTAACGCACGTCTATTTCAAAATAAGCCACCTAACTGTTTGATTCTGGTAAGGAAACCTTTAGATGGCCCAGATGGGCCTTCTATGGCCCTTGACGCTATGCACCTCGCCGAGGGGCCGAGGGCTTACTTATTCCTCTTTGAAAACATATTATTTTTCACCTTGGGAACGTACTTTTCATTATGAAACCCGTATCCGTTGTTGTACAAATACAGCGCACGTGACAGGTCTCCATTGGTCTCTTCGAGATAGTGCCTTAAGATTTTGCAGCCGAGAGTGATATTGTAATCGATATCGTGAATTCGTTTTTCATCGATATTAAAGTAGTTCTTCCATGCCGCCAGGTTTATCTGCATTAACCCGTTGGCAACACTGGATTTGGCAGAAGGATCAAAATTACTTTCCACCTGGATAACAGAGAGTACGGTGTAAGGAGAAAGTTTATTCTTCTTGGCTTCTTCAAATGCTTTATTAACGATCTTGGCAAATTCCGCATATTTTTTCTCAAAAGCAAAAATCTTAAAGTCCATGAGCTCGTACTGTAAGATGATGCGCTCATATAGATCTTTCTTTTTATTTGTATTGCTTAACTCCGATTCGATCGTCTTCTTCAAATCATGGTACTGGAAATAATAGTTAATTAGCAGCACCGATGAGATTAAAAAGAGACAGAATAGTGCAATACATATAATTAATATTTTTTTATTCATTTATGCTCTACCTCCTAACTGTCTATCTGCGCAGTTATACCAGAATAAAAAAGTTTTTGCAACCCCAAAAATGAAAAAAAATTTCTCCCCCACCTGAAAAACCAGTGGAATGCCGTTTTATATCGGGCTTTTTAAAAAAATTTACTTTTTTACATTTTTGACCGTTTTTGACGGTTAGTCTTCATCAATTGCCTGTGTCTAGGTGGTGCAAAATTTTTTTCAATAATGTATAATTAAATGTCAAGGCCGGTTGATTGATGACTTTGCCGGCAAAATAAGCAGATGAATAATAAAGAAGGGAAACCGAATAAGTTGATCATATACCTGCTCATCGGTGCAGCTGTTGTATTCACCCTTTATGCACTGTTTCCCAAATACCCCGGACACGTCATCCTTCCACTGGTTAAGGCCTTTTTACTGGCAGCCGTGATATTCATTTACGGCTTTTTCTTAATGACATGCTTTAAATCCAAAAACGAAAAAATCGAATTCCCCACTGCTTTTGCTTTTGGTTTGATGTTTACCACCCTTTACTTTTACCTTGTGTCTATATTCAAAATCCTTGTCCCCGGTGTGATCATTTTATTCTACCTGGTCCCGGTTCTGCTTCTTTTTATTATTTTGAAACGTCTTCGGGGGGCTGTTGTAGAATCGGTGCAAACATTCTTTAAGCGCTCCCCCCTGGAATATCCGGCATTCTTTTTACCTTTTATCTATGCTTCCCTGCCTTCTTCGTTTTACGATTCCCTGGTTTATCACCTGGGTATTCCCAATCTCTATCTGCAGTATTCGGGCTTTGTGGAGATGCCGCAATTTCTTTTTGCCAACACCTCTATTTTTTATGAAATCTCTTTAATTCCTGCGGTGTTTGCTGGAGATATGGTCCCTCGTCTTTTCCACTTTTTGATCGGGGTGATTTTCCTGTTGGCCGCGGCTGATTTTGCCGTTGAGACCTTTGGCATAAAAAAACGCTATGTTCTAATACTGCTGTTGTTGTCCATGCCCATGAGTATTTTCCTGCTATCCACGGTTAAAAACGACCTGGTAAGTGCTTTTTTTATCCTGTTGGGAGCCCGGTTTCTACTAAAGAAACAATACCTCTTTTCTGCTCTTTTCTGGGGATTTTCCATAGGGATTAAATATTTTAATGCTATTCCCCTGGTTATCTTCCTGGTTATTTTCTTTGTAAAAGAAAAGCAGTTTCCTATAAAAAAAGTGGTGGTTTTCGGTCTGGTGGTTGGGTGTGTGGTGATGCCCTTACTGGTGAAAAATTATATATTTACCCATAATCCTTTTTTCCCTTTTCTCAGTGGTTCTTTTAAAACAGGATACTGGGATGCGTCCAGGCAGGCACTGATGCAAAGCGATGTGGGGAAGATGTACTATTCCCCGGTGGATTTGCTTAAACTCCCCTACACTGTTTCCTTTAATACGATGGGCTTTGGAGGAACAGTGGGTGCTCAATTTCTCATCTTTTTACCTTTCTTGCTGGTGCTGAGAAAACCATTAAAAGGAAAATGGCATTTGCTGGTATTTTCTCTGGTTACCCTTTTTCTAGGCGGCTATTTTACCAAGAGTATGCGGTTTGTATACATTGTATTTGTATGTTTATCTTTTTATCTGGCAGTGGTTTACGAATCCAGGGGACAAAAAATTATCAAAACCCTTTTTTCCCTTGTAATTGCTATAAATTTCGTTATTGGTCTTGCGCACCAGGAACGGATGTTTCGTGCTTATCAACTGCTGATGGGAAAACACGATATTGAGGTGTACAAAGCATCTGTTTTTCCTTCATACCCGGCTTTTGCTTATGTCAACCGTCATGCCGGCCCGGATTCGGGGGTAATGCTTGTGGGAGAAGCCAGGAATTACTACTTGAAATTGCCTTACCGGGTTTCTTCGGGTATTGATTATTCGATTCTGAAAAAATACTTAAACCAGTCGCAGAATGTAGATACATTTGTGACGGCTCTAAAAGATGATGGCATCGATTATATCATCTTTAACTTGAATGAATTTAACCGTTTGCAAGGGCAATACCATCGCCTGGATGAGAGCGAATGGAGAAAATGGGCGTCTTATTTGAAACATTTGCAGTCGAAGGTTGTTTTTCATCAAAAGGGCGTTTTTGTTTTTAAATTGGCCAACAAAAATTGACAGGTCTTTTTTCATGTTTTCTCACATTCTGACTTGACAAAAAAAGTCTAAATCTGTAAAGTTAAGATTCGCCTATAAAAAATTCAAACCATATTTATGGGATTTTAGGAGTCGATTTTGATGTTTGAAAAGTACCATGCTGAAAAACGTTGTTTTTTTTGCGCGTTTTTACGGAATATCAATAAAATAAGGAGAGGCAAGAGACCATGAATAATCACAAGTTTATTAGAACGTTTTTTCAATGTATTTTAACAATATTACTGATGGCGTCTGGTATGCATTTAATGGCCCAGGCGCCCACTGCCACCACTGGAGCGGCAACCGGAGTGGGTTCAAGGGATGCCACCCTGAACGGCACGGTCAATGCCAATGGCTCGTCAACCACCGTATTCTTTGAGTACGGACTTACTGAAGAATACGGTATGACTTGGCCTGCTGATCAGAGCCCGGTTACCGGTTCCACCGATACCCCGGTCACGGCTACTTTGAGTTCACTAGATCCAGACACCACATACCATTACCGGGTTGTAGCCACCAATGCCAGCGGCACAACTTACGGTGCAGACATGACCTTTACTACCCTAACATCCACGGACACCCCACCAACAGTCTTTACAACCGGTGCAACCGGGATAGGGGCAGATTCTGCAACCTTAAACGGCACGGTAAATGCCCATGGTTTAAGTACCACGGTTAGTTTCGAATGGGGGACGGATACCAATTACGGTAACACAGTCACCGCGGTTCCTAGTCCGGTAAGCTCCGGAGAACCCGTACCGGTAAGTGCGGCGCTTACCGGGCTTGCCAACAATACCACCTATCATTACCGGGTGGTGGCGACAAACGCTGGCGGAACCACTTATGGTAATGACATGACCTTTACCATCGGTACGGTGGGAACGGCACCCACAGCAACGACGAATGCTGCCACCGGGGTTGGCAGCACCTCTGCCACGTTAAACGGTACGGTGAATGCCGGTGATTCGGCGACCGTTGTCACCTTCGAGTATGGGTTGGACACCAACTACGGCAGCATCGCCGTCGCCGCCCAGAGCCCGGTTTCTGGCAGCACGGACACAGCAGTCAGTGTAACCCTCAGCGATTTTTTACCCAACACCACCTATCATTACCGGGTGACAGCCACCAATGCCAACGGCAGCGACAATGGCGCGGACATGACCTTCACCACGCTGCCGCTGATCCCCACAGCTATCACTAATGCGGCTTCGGCAGTAACAACCACGGGCGCCACCTTAAACGGGACAGTGAATGCCAATGGTGCCAGTACCACCGTGACCTTTGAGTACGGCATGGACACCAACTACGGCACCACAGTCACGGCGGATCAGAGCCCGGTGACCGGTTCTACCGATACAGCGGTGAGCAAAGCTATTACCGGTTTGACTAACGGCATCACTTATCATTACCGGGTAATGGCGGTAAACGCAGGAGGAACCACCTACGGTGCGGATATGACCTTTACCACCGGGGCCACTGCACCCACGGCCACCACCAATGCGGCTTCCGGGGTAGGCACCACCACAGCCACGTTAAACGGTACGGTGAATGCCAATAATAGCAGTACTACAGTGACCTTTGAGTACGGTGAAACCACCGCCTATGGCAGGACCGTGGGTGCGGTCCAGAGTCCGGTTACCGGTTCCACAAACACAGCAGTTAGCGCACCCGTTACCAGCCTGGTTCCCAACACCACCTATCATTACCGGGTAGTGGGACAAAACGCCAACGGCACCACCTATGGTGCGGACATGACCTTTACCACGTTATCTGCACCCACGGTCTTTACCAACGCTGCTTCATCGGTAAGCACCACCGGTGCCACTCTAAACGGCACGGTGAATGCCAATGGTAACAGTACCACCGTAACCTTTGAGTACGGTTTAACTACCGCCTACGGAACCACGGTGACCGCCGATCAAAGCCCGGTGACCGGCACCACCTCCACCGCGGTGAGCAAAGCCATTACCGGTTTGACCCCCAACACCACCTACCATTACCGGGTGGTGGGGCAAAACGCCAACGGCACCACCTATGGTGTGGACATGACGTTTTTCACTTCAACACCGGCTGCTCCTACTGCCGTCACCAATCCTGCTTCTTTTGTGTTAATCAACGGGGCTACTCTAAACGGCACGGTTAATGCCAATAATGCCAGTACCACGGTGACTTTTGAATGGGGTGACGCGTCCGGCCCTCCCTACGCCAACACGGTGCCTGCTGTTCCCAGTCCGATTGCCGGTACCACCAACACCCCGGTTATCGCAGTAATTACCGGTCTCATCAACAACACCACCTACTATTACCGTATAGTGGCCGTGAACGCGAACGGCACTGCCTATGGTGACGAGATGAGTTTTACTACTACATCTGCACCCGCTGCTGTCACCGGTGCAGCTTCGGCGGTGAGTTCCACCTCGGCCACCTTGAACGGTACGGTTAATCCCAATACCGCTGCCGGCAGTGTTGAGGTGTTCTTTCAATACGGTTTGACCACCACCTACACCGACGCGGTAACTGCCGATCAAAGTCCCCTTACCGGTACTACCAACACCCCGGTTAGCAGCACCATTACCGGTTTAACCCCCAATACCGTTTATTACTACCGGGTGGTGGCAATGAACCCCACGGATGTCACCTATGGCGCCGATATGAGCTTTACCACCCTGGCCATCGAACCTCCACCTACTGCTTTCACCAATGCGGCATCGGCTGTGGGAACCACCTCAGCCACTCTAAACGGCACGGTCAATGCCAATAATACCTTTACCACGGTAACTTTTGAGTATGGAGAGGACACCAATTACGGCAGAACAGTGACGGCAGACCAGAGCCCGGTCACCGGTTCCATTGATACAGCCGTAAGTGCCACCCCTACCGACCTGCAGCCCAACACCACGTATCATTACCGGGTGAGAGCGCAGAATACCGATAATACCGTCTATGGTGATGACATGACCTTTTCCACCGGTGCTTCACCCCCCACAGCCGACACCAATGCCGCCACCGCTGTAACCAGTACCGGGGCCACTTTAAACGGGACAGTCAATGCCAATAACAACAGCACCACCGTCACCTTCGAGTACGGTTTAACCACTAGCTACGGCACCACGGTGACCGCCGATCAAAGTCCGGTTACAGGGGGCAGCAATACGGTTGTCAGCACGTCCTTAACCGGTTTGACCACCAATACCACGTATCATTACCGGGTGGCGGCGCAGAACAGTTCGGGTACCACCTATGGTGCGGACATGACCTTTTTTACCGGTACGGCAGCACCCACGGTGACCACGGCGGCAGCAACAAGTATAGGACCCACCAGCGCCACCTTGAACGGCACGGTCAATGCCAATAATGGCAGTACTACCGTGACCTTTGAATATGGAGAAACTACCGGCTACGGTAGAACAGTGACGGCAGACCAGAGCCCGGTTACCGGTTCTATTGATACAGCCGTAAGTGTCACCCCTACCGATCTGCTTCCCAATACCACCTATCATTACCGGGCAGTGGGTCAAAACACCGGTGGGACCACCTATGGTGCGGATATGTCCTTTACCACCAATGCCGCCAACACCCCCATCGTAACCACCGCAAATGTAACCGGTATAACCGCCCTGTCGGCCATCACTGGGGGCAATGTAACCGATGAAGGCGGTGCAACGGTCACAGCCAGAGGCGTGTGTTGGAGCACCATCCCCACCCCCACCACTGCCGATAACCTCACCTCCGACGGTACCGGCGCCGGTGCGTTTACCAGTAACCTCACCGGCTTGAGCGAACTCACCACCTACTATGTCAGGGCCTATGCCACTAACTTATACGGTACGGTCTACGGCAATGAAGTCCAATTCACCACCAATGCAGCCAGTCTCCCCACCGTAACCACCGCCAATGTGACTGCAATAACCGCCGTATCGGCAAGAAGCGGCGGCAATGTCACCGATGAAGGCGATGCCCCGGTCACTGCCAGGGGCGTCTGTTGGAGCAACGCTCCCAACCCAACCATTGCCAATAACTCCACCTCCGACGGTACCGGACCCGGTGCCTTTACCAGTTTCCTCATCAATCTCACCGAAAACACCACTTACTATGTCAGGGCCTATGCCACCAATTTATTCGGTACTTCCTACGGCAGTGAATTTCAATTCACCACCAATGCCGGCAGCGCCCCCACCGTAACCACCGTCAATGTAACCAATATAACCGCCACGTCAGCAACGAGCGGGGGCAATGTCACCGATGAAGGCGACACCCCGGCCACAGCCAGGGGCGTCTGTTGGAGCACCGCCCCCAACCCCACTACTGCCGATAACACCACCTACGACGGTACCGGCAGCGGCACCTTTACCAGTAACCTCACCGGCTTGACCGCAAACACCACCTACTACATCAGGGCCTATGCCACCAACTCATTCGGTACGGGCTACGGTAATGAAATCCAATTCACCACCGGCAGCGGAGTAGTTAGCGTTAATATTACCGAACCCGGCGACGGAGAGGTGGTTTCCGGCACGGTGACTATCGCAGCCGATACCTCGGTCAGCAGCGCCAAAGTGGAGTTCTACATCGACGATACCTTAATCGGGACCGATACCTCCTCTCCCTATGAAATCCAATGGGACAGCACCACGGTGGCGGACGGCAGCCATACCATCAAAGCCGTGGCCTACGATCAAAACGATAACAGCTCCCAGGATGAAATCACGGTCACAGTATCCAACATCCCCAGTATCCCGCCGGAGATTATGCTGAACCGGGACAATCTCAATTTCGGTGCCATTTTCCAGGGCAGCAGCACTGCGGACAGTACCTTGGGCGCTCCCACGACCACCAGCCCACAGACACTGCTGATCAACAACAGCGGCGGCGGTACGCTGAACTGGACCATCACCAAAGATGCCGAATGGCTTACCTGTACACCCGCCTCCGGTGTGGGACCCGGGGTGGTCATCGTGTCCGTGAACCCGTCGGGCCTGGCAGTAGGGTCCTACTCCACAGCCATTACCGTATCGGACCCGGCCAATGGTTCGGTTACCTTACCGGTCAATTTAGTTATCTATAACCAGGGGACCACGTCAGCCCCATTCGGCTATTTCGAAACCCCTATCGACAACTCCACTGTGATGAGCAGCATCCCGGTCACCGGCTGGGTATTGGATGATATCGAGGTAACCAGCGTAAAAATTTACCGGGCCCCGGTGGACAATGAAGGCAGCGGCCTTATATATATCGGAAATGCGGTCATGGTGGACGGTGCACGACCGGATGTGGAACAGGCTTACCCAGATTACCCATTAAACTACCAGGCCGGTTGGGGATACATGCTGCTGACCAATTTCCTGCCCAACCAGGGCAACGGCAGCTTTACACTCTATGCCAAAGCCAGGGATAAAGAAGGGAATACCGTTACATTGGGCAGTAAGACTATCATCTGCGACAATGCCAATGCGGTAAAACCTTTTGGTGCCATCGATACACCTTCGCAGGGCGGAATCGCGGCAGGCCCGGATTATGTGAATTTCGGCTGGGCATTGACCCCGCAGCCCAATACCATCCCGATGGATGGTTCCACCATTACCGTATGGGTAGACGGAGTCCCGTTGGGCAGCCCGGTCTACAACCAGTACCGTAAAGATATCGCCACCCTGTTCCCGGGTTACAATAACAGCGACGGTGCAGTGGGTTATTTCTACTTAGACACCACTTCGTATTTCAACGGTGTTCATACCATTGCCTGGTCGGTGCAAGACAACGCCGGGAACAAGGACGGTGTGGGCAGCAGGTACTTCACGATCATCAACAGCGGCAGTTCCAGTCGAGCAAACGCCCAATCCGCCCATACCCCAAACCTCCATGGTGACTTCTTTGACGACGGCCTGCAAGATGAAATCGATACACCGGCACTTAAGGTAAAACAACTCCAGCATGTGGAATTCCAGGTGAGTAACTATTTCTCCCGTATCCGGGGTTACCTGTCGGTCAACGGCAAATTCAGACCGTTACCCATCGGTTCTACCCTGGATCATAGAACCGGGAGATTTTATTGGGATCCAGGTGCGGGTTTTGCCGGTCCCTTCAGGTTGGTGTTTGTCATCGTCACCCCTGGCGGCGATGTTCATCAGAAGACCATAGAGATAACCATCGAACAGAAATAATGTTTTGTTTTTACCCCGGCGGCGTCAAATCTAAGGCCCCGCCGGGGACCAACAATGGGGTATTGGCCGCAGGAGGTAAATGAAAAATAAGAGTGAACGTGTGACTCGGGGGACGGGGCTATTGGAAAACGTCCTGTCCAGGAAACGTAGTCGCAAGGCCAATAAGCTGATCCCGGATGCTTTGCGCAGCGGGCGGCTGCTGGATATTGGCTGTGGCACGTATCCACATTTCCTGGTGGAAACGGAATTTAAAGAAAAATACGGTGTCGATCAATCACCAGAGATTACCCGCCACTGTGAATTGGTTGATGCGCATCAATCTCTTCACCTGGTGCAGTGGGATTTTGCCCGGGAGGAAAAGCTGCCTTTTGAAGACGAGTTTTTTGATGTCATTACCATGCTGGCGGTATTTGAGCACATCGAACCCGCTCGCATCCGGCGGTTGGTAGCGGAAATTTTGCGGACGTTAAAAACCGGTGGTCTGTTTATAATGACCACGCCTGCCGGGTGGACGGATTGGCTGCTTCGGCTGTTGGCCTGTTTAAAACTTGTTAGTGCGGTAGAGATAGAAGACCACAAAGATACCTATTCCCACAAAAAAATAACCCGGATTCTTGAAGACTGCGAGTTTAGAAGAGAGAAGATCACATTGGGTTATTTTGAACTTTTTATGAATATATGGGGTAAAGCCCAAAAGTGATAGGAGATTCCCAATATGGAGAAGGAAACGTTTAAAACATTAAGCATAATCATCCCGGTATATAATGAAGAGAAGACCGTGGAGGAGTTGGTGGAGACGGTGCTGGCGGTACCGCTGGAATTGGAAAAAGAACTGCTCATTGTTGATGACTGCTCAACGGACAATACGTTTGCAAAGGTTTCTCAATTGAGAGAAAAACACCCTGCCATCGGCGTATTTCAAAATGAGAAGAACAGGGGAAAGGGATTCAGTGTCAGGCGGGGCATTGATGAGGCCAGCGGAGATATCATTATTGTCCAGGATGCAGACCTGGAGTATGACCCCAATGAATATCCCAAATTGTTGAAACCGATTTTGCAGGGAAATGCGGATGTCGTCTATGGAACCCGGTTTATTACCACTGAACCCAGGAGAGTTTTGTATTTCTGGCACTATATTGGCAATAAAATGTTGACCCTGTTTTCCAATATGGTGAGCAATCTAAATCTTTCCGATATGGAGACCTGTTATAAAATGTTTCGGGCCCCGGTGATAAAGGCCCTCAAACTTAAAGAAAACCGCTTCGGCATTGAACCTGAGGTAACGTTTAAGCTGTCCAGGGTTAAGGGTTTACGGATTTACGAAGTGGGAATTTCCTATCATGGCCGAACGTACCTGGAAGGGAAAAAAATCAACTGGAAAGATGGTGTGCGGGCGTTTTATGTGCTGCTGAAGAATTATTTTTCCTACTTAATACGAAGAGAAAAACATATTTATAAAGACCTGAGTAAGAAGTAAGTAGTAGGTAGTAGGCAGATTTGTTTGGAATTTGTAATTTGTAATTTTGGATATAATGTTATAAAATAGAGGCGTAATATGTTGATAAAAATTTGGAGGTTAGGCTATGCTAGAAGAGAATTTTGTTGAGATGCTTGGTGACAGCATCAAGAAAAACTGGGCGTTACCTGCGTTTTCCAATTACAATGAATCGGCCCTCACCTACGGCCAGGTGGCGGAAGGAATATTATGGCTCCACTATGTGTTTCAAAAGGTCCACATCAAACGGGGTGATAAGATTGCCCTCATCGGCCGAAATTCTACCAACTGGGCCATTGTTTACCTGGCAACCGTTACCTATGGTGCGGTCATCGTTCCCGTACTGCCGGATTTTCATGTGGATGATTTTCATCACATTGTAAATCATTCGGATTCGCTGCTGCTTTTTGTGGCGGAGAACATCTATGAAAATATTGATGCAGAAAAAATGCCAGGGTTGGAAGCGATATTCTCGCTCACGGATTTAAAAGTACTTTATTCCAAAAAGAAGACCATTCCCAAAACACTTGAAAAAGCAGACGAACATTACCTGGAAAAATTTGACGGGACATTGACACCTGAAAACTTTACCCTGGAAACGGTTTCCAATGCTGAACTGTCCGGTATCCTTTACACTTCCGGCACATCCGGGTTTTCCAAAGGAGTAATGCTGCCCAATAACAGCCTGGCGGCCAATGTTCGTTTTGCCCGGAACAGTATTGATTTGAAAGCCGGTGATCCGATTCTCTCATTCCTTCCCATGGCGCATACCTTTGGGTGTACCTTTGACTTTTTATTCCCTTTTGCTGTTGGGTGCCACATGACGTTCCTGGGGCAAATCCCGTCTCCCAAGATCCTGGTGCAGGCATTGGAACGTATTCGTCCCCGGTTGATTTTGTCCGTGCCCCTGGTGATTGAAAAGATCTACAGGAACCGGTTAAAGCCCAAAGTGGAAAAAGGAGCTGTCAAAACCATGACGAAAATCCCGGGATTGAAGAATGTTATTCTTAAGAAAATCCGGCAAAAACTGGTGGATGTGTTTGGTGGTAATTTTATTGAAATTGTCATCGGTGGTGCGGCCCTTAATGAAGAAGTAGAAGACTTTTTGAGGAAAATCAAATTCCCCTTTACTGTCGGTTACGGCATGACCGAATGCGGCCCGTTAATCAGTTACACGCCCTTTCCCCGAAATAAGAAACAAGCGGTGGGGCAATTAATGGATACATTGGAAATCCGGATTGATTCGTCGGTAACTGGTGCCACCGACGGGAGCGGAGAGATCCAGGTACGCGGCGAAAATGTCATGACCGGTTATTACAAAAACGAGGAGGCCACCAAAGAGGCAATCGATGAAGATGGCTGGCTCCATACGGGTGATGTCGGCATGATGGATGGAGACGGGTTTATTTATATCAAAGGCAGGCATAAAAGCATACTGTTGGGACCGTCGGGTCAGAATATTTACCCGGAGGAGATTGAAGCGCGGCTCAATAATATGCCCTATGTGGAAGAGGCGCTGGTGATTGAAAAAGATAAAAAGCTTGTGGCATATGTGTATCCGACCATGGATGCCGTGGATGCCGAGGGGCTCAGTGAACAGGATTTGCAGGAAAAAATTGAAATCAACCGCAACCAGATCAACGAGCAATTACCGGCTTACAGCCGAATTACAAAGATTGAACTTTACCCGGAGGAGTTTGAAAAGACACCCACCAAGAAGATCAAACGATTTTTATATACGTCTCTTGGTTAGAGCAATTAATAATTAACAATTAACAATTGACAATTAGCCGTTAAGGCACAAAGGCAGGAGGCATTTTCCTGTGTTTGTGTGTCCAGTGAAAAATTTATAATCAAAAATAGAAAAAAGAATTCATAAGTGGTATAATTCTTATCCTTGATTTCAGAAGTAAATAAAATCAAGTATTTGGTAAATAAACGTTTAGCAGTACATAAATACAGGTAAGGAGGAAAATATGAGCAACAACAAGAACAAAGAGGAAGGGAAAGTAAATGAGCATGTAAGGGAATTGGAAGCTGAGGTCATAAAGGAAAGCAAAAAGATAACTGAAGATATTATGAAAAACATGGGTGGTCTCAGGAAACTCTTCTATACCATCAGGAAAATTTTCATCAGCGGCCCCCGGAGTGGGGTTTATCATGATTGGCTTGTGGTTTACTCATTCTATAAAAAAGCCCTTTACTGCGTCAGTATCAGCAGCCGGAACCCGGTAACAGAAGAAGAAATGGCTGCCTTAGCCATCATCCGGGCATACCTGGAACTTGCCAGGTATGAAAGAGATTTTGCCCAGGCCTGGTCATTTGTGAACATGGCGGCGAGTCATTTACCCCTGGTGGTAGAAGATAAAGACCTGCCTCCGTTTGTCTCTTATTTAAAGTCTTTTAAGGAGAAAGAAGATGACGATGATATAAGCCAATTAGATAAAAACAAATTGCAGCATAAGCTGCTGGAACGGGCTCACCAATGGAATTCGGAAAATCGAAAAACGTCACTCAAATTGTCTCTTTGGTGGTCTGTGGGATTCTGGCTTTTTCTAAGCCTGGGAATTGCCGTGCTGGTCGCCGAGTATGCTACTCCGAATTTCAAAGGAGGACCAACTCTTTTTTATCCCTATGTTTCGATTTCATTACTGGGTTTCTTTGGAGGCGGACTTAGTGCGTTTTTTACTACACGAAAGGCAGCGGTAAACATCCCCAACAGCGTCTTAATCAGGGCACATACGGTTCTACGAATGTTACTGGGAGCAGCAGGTTCGTTTGTGGTTTATGTGATAGCCCAATGGATGCCGCTGGCCGGGATTTCTGAGTTGATCAATACGAATTATGCGGTTTTTTTGACCCTGGGTATTGTGGCAGGGTTCTCTGAAAGGTTTTTTATAGGAGCTCTTGAGAAGATTACCGCTAATTTAAGCCCCGATCTGGAAAGCGATGAAACCGGTACAGCAAATGACAAACCACTTTAATAGGTTTGCCCTGGTACATGAGTATGTGCCCAAATCCTTCTTATCTTCCTCTCTTCTTATCTTCCATCTTTTCCAATTCCCTGTGATCCTTGATAACCAGTTCCACGGCTGCCGTACCGCCAACATCATCCATTAACGTTACAAGATATTTGCCAGGCCCGGGATTAATAAAAACATCTTCTTTAACACTTGTTTCTGAAATCAACTGGTCATCAAGAAACCAGAAGATTTTGCGTACCCTGTTGGTGACGGCTGCGGATAGTTTTATGCCGTGATCTGATATATCCAATTTATCCAACCGCTGATAGTAAACCGTATTTTTAACCGGAGAAAGAATCACCGGCGGATAATACGTCTGCCCTGCCATGTTTTCGATGTCATAAGCAGGAACATTATCCACGGGGACACCTTGCTTTAATAGATGAGTGGCTATTTCCGGCGGCCAGATTTCAAATACTTTTTTCTCAATATTTCCAGGTGAAGTTGAAACATCCGCTTGTTTTCCAGTTTGTCTATCCACAGCAATAACCTGGTGAATATTACAACGTTCGATCCTTGAAGCGCTGGTTGTGGTTTCAATATAATATTCAGTAATCAACCTGGTACAATGCCTGGAAGGAAGCTTCCCACTGACTGCACAAACTTTACGGGTTTTAACTCCGTCCGGTTTGGCAAACCATTGCCCTGTAGATGTGGGTTGAAGGGCCTGGAAAAGGTCAAATAAAATGGGTCCGGCAGTCTTGCTCCCAGCCAGCCCCTGCGAAGATGCACCGCTAAAATTACCCACCCATACCCCAATGGTATATTCAGGGGTATAACCGATACCCCAGGCATCCTGGTGTCCATAGGACGTACCGGTTTTCCAGGCAATGGTGGGGCGGTTCTTTGAAAACTGCCAGCTCTCAGGAAAATCAGGCCGCTCAACATCAGTCAAAATATGTGTCACCAACCATGCTGCTTCCTCTGAAAGAAGCCGTTTACCAGGAGATTCGGAAGTCTTGCCGTTTGCTGGGTCCTGTAAAATTTTGTAAGGTTTAAATATACCTCCATTGGCCAGGCTGGCATAAAGATTGGTCAATTCGATGAGTTTGACTTCCACTCCTCCTAATACCAGCGGAAGACCATAATAATCAACCGGTTGATTCAGCGTACTTATTCCACCGTCCTTTAACAGGTTATACAATTTTTCAGCGCCCAGTTGTTTACTGAGGCGCACGGCTGCAACATTTAAAGATTCGGTTAACGCATCCCGCATCCGCACCAGTCCGACAAATTCTTTACTGTAATTTTGAGGCGAGTATCCGGCATAATTGATTGGAATGTCGTACAATATTTTCTTTTCAGATATTAGACCTTGCTGGAGAGCCAGGCCGTAGAGAAAGGGTTTTAACGTGGACCCGGGAGAACGGGGCGCCCGAATACCGTCATTAGCGCCCAGGCTTTCTTTGGAAAAATAATCGATGGAACCGACGACAACGCGTACTTCCCGCGTACTGTTATCAATCACTACTGCCGATGCATTGGTGATATTGTAATATTCGAGGGTTCGAATATAACGTTTTAAGAGACCTTTTACCCTGCGCTGCATGTTTTCATCAATAGTGGTGTGCCAGATATATTGTCCGGGATTCCTGGCAGCCAAATGCCACGCTGTGTGAAGGGCGAGGTATTTATTATTTCCAGGTGCTAATGTAATAGGCTCTTTCAGAGAACGTTGATATTGATCAGGGGTAATAAGTTCAGCAGCGAGCATTTTTTTTAAAATACGATCCCTGGCAGCTTTGGCTTTAACCGGTTCTTTGTCCGGTCTGTATTGATTCGGGGCTTTGGGGATAGCGATCAATAAGGCAATTTCTCCTATACTTAAATCGGCGGCGGATTTTCCAAAATATTTATAAGCAGCAGCTTGAAGGCCTTCAGTATTCCCTCCATAAGGTGCAAGCGCCAGGTAATAGGCCAGTATTTCAACTTTTGAATAATGCATTTCCAGTTTTAAAGCCCGAACCGCTTCAACCAGTTTTGCCCATAATGTGCGCTTGCGCCGCTCCATCATTCGCGCCAACTGCATGGTAATAGTAGAACCGCCGGATACCACCCTGCCTTTAATGATATTATTGACTACTGCACGTATAATGGAAAAAGGGTTTATGCCAAAATGTTTATAAAAATAACGGTCTTCTTCCATCAGCAGGGTCTTGATAAAAAGAGGTGAAATATCCTTAAAAGGTACATGCATACGAAAATAACCGTCGTTTGAAATAAGCACTGTCAACAACTGCCCATTCCTGTCATAAAAACGATACGCTTGTTCAGGCTCCAGCCGGTCTTCCTTCAAAGGCACAGAAATAAAAAGAATACTAATAAAAAGAAGAAAAAGAATTAACCCGATTAAAATAAATTTTTTTTCTAATAAAACGTTTTTGGAAGTCCAGAAACCTTTTTTCAAAAAGGGGTCGGCGACCCCAGCCGCTTGCACGGCATGGCCATTTTCCCACGTTAAAGACGTATTCTCAAATCTTTGTTTTTTTTGCAAGCTTTTCCAGAGTATTAGTAAAAAGGTTTCTGGCCGCCGAAGGAATAAAAACATTTTTTTCATTATTCTAAATCCAAGGCAAACAACGATCTGCCTTCTTTTGGTAGTATTTTAATTTGTCCGGAGTCGGCTTCGCTGAAGATATCCGGATCGTACATTGCCTCTGCCCGTATGGCTGGTACTTTGAAATTACCCACTGTTACCGCGCGGGTTGTATAGTAATAGGTTTTTTCAGTGGTGGGTACGGTAAGGTAGATATTAATAAGGTCATCGCGGATATCCAGGTAATCGGGTTTTATATCCTGTTGAATCCAGGGTAATGAAGCTGATGTACTGAGGCGGGTATTTTCGATTTCAAGGCCTGTGGGAAGCAGGTCTGTAATGATAATATTTTCGAGGGTGGAGGAGTAAGATTTCACTTTGATTTCAGCCACTACCAGGTCACCCTGGGTAATGTTTGTAAAATCAATGGGTTCACCCTTTTTATCAAGAAAGCGGCGTCTCACCTGTATACCTTTATCCTGCTGCAACGATTCAGGGTCTTTAATAATACCGACCGCTTCCCAGGCATAGGTCACCTCATCTTTGCCTTTGACTTCAATGCGGACGGCGCCTTTAAGCAACTCCGGTGTTCGAAGAATCACTTCACCGATAAACGGTACAACCGTGCCATCTCCCAGGCTGATTTTGACGTTCGCCGCTTTTGTGGTTTTACTGGCAGCGGCTTTACCAATGGCAAGAAGCGCAAAGGCATTTTCCTGGGTAGAACCCCATCGGCCGCCCCTGGCTTTCTCTGCGATTTGAGAAACCAATATGGGAATTCGTGGGGATTGAGGTTCCACTGTCACCATAGCGTCAAGGATAATGGAGAGGTCACGGATATTGGAAGCAAAATGCCCACCAGTATCCCTGTACCAAAGATCATATTCATCGAATACGTCAATGGTGCTTAATATCTCCTTGGCTGTGTCTTTGTTTCCAGCAGTAAAGAAAGCAGAAGCCAGCCGTGCCCGGTCATGGGTTTTTAATTGGTCAAAATAGTTATCATAAATATAATTTAACTTTGACAGCACATTTTCCTCGGCCAACGCCAGCACATACAATATATACAGGCTGTGGTTCACTCCATAGGAACGATTGTAGAGGTTGTTTTTGTTTAACGATACCGAAGCCTTTTGATTCAAATAATGAATCATGCTGTTCCAGACTCTGTTATCGATCTTCAGCCCGGTTTTTTGTGCTTCCACCAGGAAATGAGATGCATAAACAGAAGACCAGTTATTCACTTGACTTTGTCCCTCCCAATAAGAAAACACACCGTTTTCGAGCTGCATACGTTCGATTTTGGAAATGCCCTTGTTTAAAAAATACCTGGGGTTTTTTTTCGCTGTGAACATCTTTCCGGCAGATTTTGCCATATCGGAAAAGTACAGTAAAGGGAATAGTTTGGAAATGGTCTGTTCCAGGCAGCCGTGGGGATAGCGAAGCAGGTAAGACAGGCTGTTTTGGAACCGGTTCAGCAGTGTCGATGATATTTTCATTGCATATTCCTGGCTGCCTTCTATAAAATTTCCGGGCATTTTTACAGACCTGGGAGTATTTTTATCTACCACTCCACCACCGCTTTTGGTAACCATCGTGCCCGGGGCTCGAACCGGCACGTTCACCTGTTTTTGAACTGCCTCCTCTACTCCCTCCGCTGACAGTTTAAAGGTGGATACACCAACTTTATGATTCACTTTTACAGGAAAATCCACACAGGCTTCGCCGTTGGCAGGAACAAAAACCGTCTTTTGCGCGGTTCCTATCATTTTAACATGATCTGATGCGTTCATTTTTATACTGATCTTACCGCCTGTATCCGTACCATTATAAATGGTTACCGGGATAATAAAATCGTCACCTGTGGCCATAAAACGCGGCAGTGTGGGTTTCAGCACCAGTTTGTCCCGCACCAGGATTTCCTTTTGTATGGAAGCAAAACGCTGGTTACCAAAGGCCACCGCCATCACCCGCAAGGTGCCGTTAAAATCAGGAAGTTTAAAACTCACCGATCCTTCACCATTGGCATTGAGCCTAAGTAAACCCGACCAAAGAGCCACGGATTTCACCCGCTTCTGGGAGTGAGGGCTTACCCTTTTTTTCTTGATCAATGCACGGGAAGGTGCATCGCCAGAAGGAGAAATCCTGTATTTTACCTCTGGTTCATAAGGCATTACCATGGGATACATGGAATAATGGTCCACTTCCAATCGCCGTCTTTGATTAAAATAACCGGTCATGTTAGGAAGCTTAAACCGTGTCAGTTCAAGTATGCCCACATCAACCGCCGCAATGGTAAAGTGCATGTCTGAATTGTTGGTATCATTGACTTTTAATAATACCTTTAATTCACTATTGGGAACGGCTTTCTTTGGCATGATTAATTTTATTTCCGGTTCATGGGACCGGTCTTTAACATTGATGTTGATCAACCCGGCCGCATAGATGGGATCATGCCGCCCACCTTTATGCACCGGTTTAACGGCAAAGGCACTGATGTAAAAATTCGGCAGGTAAGAGGGTTTTACGGCAATGGAAATAATCTGCTTTTTGCCGGTTACATTAAGAACCTGGGTAAAAAGAATCTTATCTCGCTCACCCATAATCAAGACTTTTCCTGGAAAGGGTGGATGAACTTCAACTTTCACCATGTCGTTTACGAAAACCTTCTTGTTCAAAACCGTCAGTTCCACTTTATCTGACTCTTCGACAAACTGGGTGAGTTTTTCTTCGCCGTGCACGTTAAAGGTATACCGGGTGACCTGTTTACCGATCAGATCCTCTATTTCAAGAATATGTTCCCCGGAAAATCGCGGCGTGTAGACCCATTTCCCTTCCATATCCCGGGTATCTTCGAGGGTGTCCACCAGTACTTTTTCTTTTTCTGTGACATAGCGGTAATATCCCCGTTGGTTCTTGCGGTAATGGGTAATAAGCTTGTTCCTGTAGACGGTTATTGACAGCTTTTGCTGGCTTCGTTCAATGGGGTTACCGTCTGCATCAACGTTTACAATCTTAAAACCCACAGGTTTATTGATGTTTATCACGCCTGTTGTAAGTTTTGAAACACCTGCATATTGAGTGTAGAGTAACACATCGGTACTGCCGTAGGCAGAAACGCCGCGGCCCCCTGCATCAATAACAGTGGCGGAAAAAAAAGCGGTCAGTCCAATGGGTGAATCAATATGATCAGGTACCTGGTATTCAAAAACATGAGTGCCATTGCTGTCCAGGCGAACTTCTGCCAGGTCTTGATCAAGGCGCTGGAATTTATTATCATCATGACCAAAGGTATACGTGCTGTATCCTCTGGGTTTGAAATAATTGGGCCGCAGGTTGATACGACCGCTCACCGGCCGATCCGCTGCCGGCGGGCCAAAGAGGTTCTTTGCCTTCACTTTAAATCTCAGGGTATCTCCAGCATACACTCTTTTGGTAAGAAGTTCCAAATCCACTTTGATTTTATTGGGAATAAATTCTTCCACCTGGAAGGTGTAATTGCCGATATTACTTCCTTTCCACAGCATGGCCGCGTGCCATTTGCCGGTCTTGGCTTCGGCTGGCACATCAAAATCATAGACGTATAAACCGTGTTTATCCAGGGTATAGCGTTCGGACACCACATGTTTGCCCGTGGGATTTGTCAACCGGAAGGTTACCGGGTATTCTTCAGGCAGCACTCCTTCCCTGCCCCGGGTCACCGCCACCAGGTGCACTTTTTCACCAGGCCTGTAAACCCCCCGATCCGAATAGATATAGGACCGAATTGTACTTTTTTTGGACGAACTTCCTTCAATATCGAAACCGGCTAAACGGTCACGATGTTTCCGCATATCCAGGAAGGAAAAATCATCGCCCTTTTTTGCCAGAATATGAGTCGGTGCCGAGCCCTTATTCATTCTGAGACGGGCAAAGCCGTTACTGTCGGTATAAGCTGTCCCAATCACCTGGTTCCAACGGTCAAAGGCTTCCACTTTAACCCTGGGGAATGCCTGCAAATAATGAAGAGAATTTGCCCATACCACCATGTTATTATCGAAACGCCGCGCAATAAGGCCGATATCGGTTGCTAAAAACCATCGACTATTGGCAGCATTGGGAGAATAAACAGAAGAGTTTTTGCTCACACTTACGCGAAACAAACCATGAACATTGTCTTTAATGAGTTTGGACAGGTCAACATGAGTAACTATCAACCGGTTTTTGGTAGAGGAATCGGAGGTCCCACCAACAATCTCATGGACGTTATATTTCTTTTTAATGATGTTTTTGGCAATATCTGAAATGTTTGAAGAATCGATACGATGGTTAATAAAATAGTTAACATTACTGGCAAATATTTTATCGATGATAATATAAAAGCTGTAAACATTGGTGGTTAGAACCGGGATCTGGGTCAGATCCCTTCGTGAAAGTATACTTCCGTTCAGGGCAAATTCCAATCGCTGAGTCAGGTCCGGGGCGGTGTAGGTTTTGGTTATGGGTTCCGGGGTAAACGCCCCATCCGCTGCCCACAGTCCCTCTTTAATCTTAAAAACATAACTGACACCCGGTAGAAATTCAGAAGTCACTTCATATTTAAAATCTCCCCTGCTTCTTGACGTGCTGACACTGGCTTCATACTCCAATGGCTTTTCTTCCTCTTGAACCCCTTTGCTGATGGTTAAAAACTGCTTTAAAACATCCGGTTCAATGGGAGCATTAAAGGAAAGTACAGCCGTGTATTTCCTGTCTTTCCACTNNTTCCTGTCTTTCCACTGCCAGTTCACCTTGCTAAAGTATATGTGTTTCGGTCTTTCCTGGTAGAAATACCCGGAATAATCCTGGGACAGGTTAAGATCGCCCTTCACCGGATTAAGTCCTGCTGTTATTTTGTATTGGATTTTACGGTCCTTTGCCGGTCGATCCATCCAATCACTGACAACGGAAAATCTTCGTATCCCCCGGGAAGTTCCAAGTTTTGCTCGCTGTGTCTGCAATTGATATAACAACGGTACCTGGATAATTGTCTTTTTGTCTTTTCGTTTATTGTACCATATACTGAAATGCCTTCGCAGGTCTTTATCATATACCGGCTCAGATAATTCAATATCCAGGAAAAAACGCTGCTTTAAAATATCCTTTCTATTAAATTCAAACCGTGCGTTTGCTTTTACCACACCCAGGGGCGGCGTATAAAAGTTATATTCCACCGGCGAATACCGAACCTTTCCTTTTGGCGGAGCTTCATGCCAGGTAAATTCTTTAGGTGAGATTTTATTAGGATCAAAAACCACGTTGTACATGGTGGCCGGTGCCAGGGGTTCACCGGGTTTAAATTGTAATTTATGATCCGAAAGCCATACCCATTCCCCTTTTAATCGGGGAGAAATAGAAAAAAGGCCGGTGCTCTCATTTCCACCGGTTTTTATGTGAGCTGGTTTAATGTTTTTGGAAAACTCAACATCAATAATAATTCGTCTCCCTACCTTGCCCCGGGGTGAAAATCGCTTGATTTTAAAATGGTTTTTTTGGATTTTAATATAAAAGGTGTTCCCGTATTCGAATTTTGTTTCCTTTTGGGGAAGTATCCGGGGATTTAGAGTAATGGTATAAACCGTGTCAGGGTTCCAGTATCCTACCGGTCGAAGGGTCAAGCATCTCTTATCATTCCAGAAGAGGGTTGCATCAATTTTGGGTTTGATTTTTACTGGTAAAGACTCAGGCTTAATTTCCTGCATTTTATACAGCCGGCCCACGTTGATGATGGGATTAATATTTCTTGAAAAATCAATGATCAACGGTTCCACTGGATTATGTTTTGTGGGTTTATCTTTATCTATGGAAGAGGTATGGATTTGAGGCGATCGAACCAGGTTTTTCCCCGTAGAAAAATTAAAATGATCCTGTCCTTTAAAGAAGTGCTGTTCCGGGTGGTGCAGTAGTTTTTCCATCAATTGAACTGAATATTCCGTATTTTCCGTCCAATTTTTATGGGGAACAAATTCGATCAATCGATGGCTTAGCCATCTAAATTTACCTTTAATTACAGGTTTGATAATCACCGCTTCATTTAAAGTTGTATTACGTGCCACGAATCGCCCGAGATTCCTGTCAAAAAGGATCCATAAACGCAATTCCGGTGGAATATTTTTATGATTTTTATAACGTCCTTTATGTGAAAAAAAAGTAGTAGGAGAGATACGATTTTCCGGTGTAAAAAAGTATTCTGCATGCACCACATTTTCCACGGTTTTAAAGCTAAAATCAGTGGTCCCTGCCCATTCATAGGAAAGGTCCGGGTTAAAATCGGGATTCAGTCGAACCTTATATTGGGTCAACTGTGACCATAAATTATCCGGGTGAAATTTTAATCGGCTGGGATATATCCAGTAAAATCTACCTTTAATTTTCGGAGAAATGATCAAGGGCACATCTTTCGTTAACGGTTCAGGTGAAATGGGTTTGTTTAACCAATCTCCTTTTACCATTGCCCTGGAAAATGTTATAACCAGGTCATCTTCCAGGGCAACGGAATTCCCGTGGAGATTATAGGAGTTGATATATTGTTTTCGCGGCAGCACATAGAAGGAATATTCTAAAGATTTTCCGCTGCGCCATTTCCTGTCCGGGTCTCCATTGATTCCGGGATGGATGGTAACGATAACCGTGGTTTTTACAGGAAGTCCCAGACGTTTATCCGGCCTGAATTCCAGGGTTCGTGCATTCAACCATATCCATACTCCTCCGGCGTTGGGAGTAATATCCACGGGAACCATATCCTGGGATTTCTTTTTTAATACATCCAGGGCACCCACCATGTTGCTTGAAAATTCAATACGAATCGGTGTTTGCCAGGTTACATTCCCTACCGGTGAGAAATCCAAAACATACACTTCATTGGGTGACGTGGTTACCCGGTATTTGGTTCGATCTCCAACCCAGGTCTGGTATTGGGGATTAATAAATTTATCAGGAAAAATCTCCAATTCATAAGTGGTCTCAAATTGGGGTTTATCCCCTGTAAAATTGAAGGTCAGCAGGGAATCCGTTGACCAGCGATAATAGCCCATAACAGGAGGTGAAAGTTTTACATATTCCATTTCGCTGCCAGGAATATTGATACCTTTTTTATATTTCCCGATAATTTCTCCTTCAAATTCAACGGCCAGTTGGTTATCAAAGGTTTCAGGTGAAGGGTTACTGTTCTCCGCAGGGATTAATCCTTTGACGTATACCTGTTCCATTCCTGTGGTTATATTTAAAATTTTAGGACAAAGGAAAAAAATACCCAACAGCTTAATGTCATCTTTACCGGGGACCAGTTCCATCGTGTAA
This sequence comes from Candidatus Aminicenantota bacterium, assembly GCA_011772425.1. Classification (GTDB taxonomy): domain Bacteria; phylum Acidobacteriota; class Aminicenantia; order UBA2199; family UBA2199; genus JAKAGC01. The sequence continues at coordinate 10,873 of WVZO01000315.1, read as the reverse complement.
GCTGAGTTAAATTTAGTGGGAGTCACTATTCTATGGGTTTCTTTTAAACCATCCCCGCTTAAGGAAGATTGAACAGATAATTCCTGACTGGCTGGTTTATAATGCACTCGTGATACAGGTTTGTTGTATTGAATGGTAATGATGGCTTTTCTTGCGTGTAGATCATTAAGCTGGCTAATTTTAACCACGCCAACGGAAGTAAAGAAATCAATTAAAGTAATGATAATGACCAATAATAACACTCCTCCCAGGATGTAAAGGTCCCGTGGATAATGAAAACGAAAACGAAAAAACTCTATTTTGTTCCGTTTAGCCTCTGCATCTTTGGTTTGTTCATTCATCTTATCACCTCCTGCTGAAATGATAATAACACAAAACGAAAATAATTTGAAAAGGCTAAGAATCTTCTATGAATAACCCATGAAATTCTATCCCCTTGCCTTTAGGTGGTAAAAAGGTGCCAGGCACAGAACACATTTGAAACCTTTTTTTGCCTTCGGCGACCAGGGGGCTCTTTTCGAGAAAACTGCCCCCTGGACCCCCGCAAAAGCTTTCATTAAAGGGTCTTTATGTACCTTTGTGTAACTTTGTGGCTAAAATTTTAACAGATACGCCCGAAGGGCACCTTAAGTCAACAGTATTGGGTCCAGGGGCAGCTAAATTAATGAATTGCTATTTCACATCTAAAGTGTTATAATCTGATTTCCTGCTAAATCCAAATCAAACACGGTAAAAGAGAATAAATCGTGAATAAAGAAAATGTCTTAGTAACAGGCGGCGCCGGGTATATCGGCAGCCATGTTGTCCGGGACCTGGGTGAAAAAGGCCTGAATCCCATTGTTTACGACAACCTCTCCACCGGTAACCGCGAAAGTGTGTTGTGCGGACAATTCATCCTGGGAGATATCCAGGATACCCCCCTGCTGAGAGAAACCATTCAAAAATACAATATCAAAAGCGTTATTCACTTTGCCGCATCTATCGTAGTGTCAGAGTCCGTAGGCAAACCCCTGGAATATTACGAAAACAACTCCATCAACACCTTTCAACTGATCAAAACCTGTATCGAAACCGGGATTGAAAATTTTGTTTTTTCATCCACTGCTGCGGTTTACGGTATACCGAAAACCGCCCCCATAGCAGAAACCGCGATAATGACCCCCATCAACCCCTATGGCAAATCCAAGATGGTGACGGAAATGGTGCTGAGCGATGTTTCCAAAGCCTATCCTTATTTTAATTATATTGCCCTCCGCTATTTTAACGTGGCGGGCGCAGACCGCGAGGTCCGCATCGGGCAAAATTATAAAAAACCCACCCATTTGATGACCCTGGCCCTGCGAACCGCACTGGGAGATTACCCCCATTTAAATATCTTCGGAACCGATTACCATACCGCGGATGGTACAGCTATCCGGGATTATATCCACATCGATGATCTTTCCAATGCCCACCTGTTGGCCCTGGAATACCTGGAAGCAGAAAAAAAGAGCCGGGTGTTTAACTGCGGGTACGGCACCGGCCACTCGGTCCTGGAAGTGGTTAAAATAACCAAAGAAGTCACAGGAATTGATTTTCTCGCTATTCCTACTAACCGCCGACCCGGGGATCCACCGGAACTGGTGGCGGATTCAACCCTGATCCAAAAAGAGCTTGGATGGAAACCCCTGCACAATGACTTGCATTATATCATTCAAACGGCCTGGGAGTGGGAAAAAAAGTTGAAAGGCGCAGGGCGCAGGGAGCAGGGCGCAGAGAGTTAGGTAAATGATGAGAAAAAAAATTGGGTTTATATTGGTTTTTTTGATCTTGTTGATGGGGGTGGCCCTGGGAAACACCCAGGCGCAGGAAGAAGCAAAACCTACAAAACCAACGGGCGAAGAGGCTAAACAGGAAACAGAACCGCTTTTGCTGGAGCAGGAGCAGCAGGATACAGGGGAAGGTCCAGTGGTTTCTTACCTGATCGAAGCCGAGCTTTTCCCAAGAATCCGAAAACTTTCAGCTAAAGAAACATTGATCTGGCGCAATACCTCCTCGCACGTCGTGGACCACCTGCGGTTCCATCTCTACTATAACGCCTTTCGTGATTTGAATTCTACTTTTATGCGGGAAGCCAAATACTATAAAAAACCCAAAGGGAAACAAAAAAAATTGAAATTCGGTGAAATCAAGATCGAAGAGATCCAACGCCTGGGCGGCGTGGACCTGACAGAAAACCAGCGATTTGTTTCACCTGACGACGGTAACGGGGAAGATGGAACCGTCATGGAACTAAAACTGGATAAAGCAGTTCAACCGGGTCAAACCATCCGGCTTAAAATCGATTTTGACCTTACCATCCCTGAAATATTTCACCGAACCGGCGCGGAGGGCAACTATTTTTTTATGGCTCAATGGTTTCCCAAAATCGGCGTTTTGCAAAGCAATGGTCAATGGCACTGTCATCAATTCCACCACGATTCCGAATTTTTTGCCGATTACGGAGACTATCGAGTGGCATTAACTGTGCCTGAAAAATTCGTGGTGGGTGCCACCGGGAACCTGGTTAAAAAAAAGAAAAATGTCGGCAAAACCTTAACCTATTGGTACCAGGAAAAAAATATCCACGATTTCGCCTGGACCGCTTACCCCCATTTTAAAAAAATCACTGAAAAAATCAGGTTAAAAGGCAACAAGGAGGACACCACCATCGAATTACTGCTTTCTCCTGGTCATTCTGCGGCCAGAGAGCGTTATTTGAACACGTTGAAGTACACCATGTATTTTTTTGCCCAACATATTTTCCCCTACCCCTATAAAAAAATAACCCTGGTGGACCCGCCGCTGAAGGGAAGAAAGTCCTGCGGTATGGAATACCCCACCCTGGTTACCGGGGGCTATATCGATTTACTGCCTGGCTTTATTAAATTACCGGAAACCATCACAGCCCATGAATTTGCCCACCAGTACTGGTACGGCATCGTGGGCACGGACGAAACCAGGGAACCCTGGCTGGATGAAGGGGTTACCACTTTCTTTGAAATGGAAATCATGGAGGACTATTTCCAGGATTCCGCCTCTTTGCTGAACTCCTCTTTTATCCAGGTGAATCAATGGGAAGCGGCACGGGTTTTTTACGCCTGGCTGCTGCCGGTGGACCCGGTGCACCAGTATTCCTGGAAATTTCTAAATTTCCTTCAATATGCGAGCAATGTTTATACTAAAACCGCAATTTTCCTGAAAAGTTTGAAAAATCTGGTGGGAAAAGAACAGATGTATAATTTTTTTAGATACTACGCGGAAAAGTATAAATTCAAACATCCCACAACAGAAGATTTTATCGACACCTTTAACACGTTTATGAACGGCGATTTTTCCTGGGCCTTTGACTGGTTTATCCGGGGAGAAGGGGGACTGGATCACGCTGTCCATTCGCTGGAGTCAGTGAAAATCGCCTCAAACCCGGATAAGTACCGAAATGAAGCAGTTTTTGTTCGCAAGGAGGGATATTTCCCGGTGGAACTGTTGATTACTTTAGATAATGGCAAAGAGATTAAATCCTTCTGGAAGAAAAAAGAAAAATGGAAAAAAATTGTGTTTGATGACACCTCGCCTATCAAAGCGGCCGTGATTGATCCCCTTTACCAGGTGCCCCTCGATCAAAACTTCTTGAATAATTCAAAGACGCGTGAATCCAGCACCTCCGGTATCAAACGGTTGGCTTTAAAGATCGGATTTTTTTTCCAGAATATCCTGGGAGCTTTAATTTTATAAGATTTAAAAGGTTATGAATATGATTATATGAATAGGGGCATAAAAATGAAAGGAACAAAGGGAGCAAATGGAGTTCGGGCTTTTTTCAAGAGCATCGCCTTCAGGAATATAAGTCCTGCTGTTTATGCTTGGTTTTTTAACTTTTTGTTTTCGTTGATCATCTATTTTGGCTGCTACCGGGTATTTTGTGCTGCAGCCGGGAAATCCACGATTGCAGCCGATGTATACGGCCAAATCGGGGTATTTACCTTCCTGACTGATATTGTTCGTAATTATAAAGGAAACCTGCTTCTTGTTTTTTCTATCGCTCTGTTATCTGCTTTTTTGTTTTTCCTGGTTTCAATCTACGTGTCCGGCGGGATATATTCAGTATTGGTAGAGGAGGAACGAACCACCTTTGTTAACCTGACTGCTTCGTCTTCTGAGAATTTTCCCAACATGTTGAAAATTTTCCTGGCCTGTATCCTTGTCTGGGTGGTGGCCCTATTGATCCCCGGAATGCTGCTGCTCATATTTCTTAAGCTTAAATCCCTGGGATTCAATGAAACAGCAATACGGCTTTTTTCTTACCTGTGGATCGGCATCACTGCTCTTTTAATTACCTTTTCCACCGCTGTTTATGATTTTGCCCGTATCTTCAAGTTAAAAGATGATAAAAACCTCCTACAAACCTTTAGAAAAGCCATCCGGTTTACCTTTTCCAATAAGCTGAACATCCTGGTGATTTTTTTATTGTACGCTGTATCACTGGTGATTTTTTACCTGGTTTATATGGTATTTGCCGGCCTGGTGGAGCATTTATTGTATGTTTCTTTAATATTTATCTTCTACCAGGGATTTATCATGGTGAGGTATTTTTTGAAAGTTGTGGCGATGCATGCAGAGATTAAGTTAATCCAGTATGGAGGTTAAAATGATTTGTCCACATTGTAATAACGAGGCACCGGACACCAATTACCACTGCCCCCACTGCGGCAATGTGTTGAAACCGGACCTGGACCCGTCTGATTTTCGCAAAAAAACCGTTAAACGTTCGGCTTTTAATACAAATATATTGGTGACAGCGATTATTGTGGTAGGCCTGGCGGTCCTGGTGTATGCTGCTTTCTTCAAGACTACGGGAAGCAGTGATTCGCAGTCCACAGCATCTTCTGATGTGTATCGGCAGGAAACATCCCGCACCGAACCTGAAAGAAATGAGAGTCAGCCGGGAAATCAAACTCAGCAGCAGCCGGCTCAGCCGGATAGGGGTTTTGATGACCCTTTCTTTAAAGATACCGAGGAAGAAAAACAGGACGACATTAAACCCAAAATTTCCTCACCCGAAATTCCCATACCCAAAACGTCTACGCCTTCGTCTGTTGGGGTTACAGGGGTAGAGTTTTCTCCTGGGCAGGTGATTAATTCGGGAAGTCCGGGGGAGGAAATAAATATCGAGAATTTTGTCCAGGAAGGCAAAACCACCATTTTTGATTTCTACAGTGATTACTGTCCTCCCTGCCGTAAAATTTCTCCACTGCTAAAACAGTTGGACAACAAACGGGATGATATTGTGGTGCTAAAGGTGGATATCAACCGCCCGGGAAGGAAGGGAATCGATTGGGGGTCACCCGTGGTCCGGCAATATAGGATAAAATTTGTTCCTTTTTTTATGATTTACGATCCGTCGGGCCGCCGCACCCATGAGGGCAGAGCAGCCTACTATGAAGTGGGGAAGTTACTCAGCAGCGAGGGAATCAGGTAAATTTATTTAACCACGAAGAGGAGAAGGCAAAAACCTAAGCCAGGGTTAAGGTGTGGTGGGCCAGGTTCAACAGGCCGTGGACCGGGACGTCGTAGGGGCAGGCAGCTTCGCAGTATCCTTTGCAGGTGGCACACAAATCAGCTTTTGGGCCTTCTAACCGGGCATAGTTTTTCATGGCAAATTTTTCTTTGCCCTGGGCTTCGAAGTAGTGGTTGTATCGCATGATGGTGTTGACCGGTACATGAAAGGGGCAGGCAGGTTCGCAAAGGCCGCAGGCATGACGGCAGTAAAGCGCTCCGCATCCTTCCTTATAAGCAGCTAATTTCTTTTTTTCCATATCCTTTAAGCGAGTACCGGAAAGTGGGATATAAGCGTCCAGGTCATCGAAATTCCTGAAGGCGCAGCATACCGTATGCACATCCGGGTTAGACAAGACAAACCGGATGGCGGCATCCCGCATTCGCTTCGCATCGTCCATTTTGTATTTTTTGATGAACCTTTCGGCCCGTTTGGCTTTGGCTTCCAATCGTTTAATCATATTGGGATAGAGGTCGGGAACTTTTTTTCCTTCTTTTTTTAATTTTTCTATGCGGACCTTTAGCATGGGTATGGCTTTGATGGGATTGACTTTCATCAAGGTGGTCCCGATATTTTTCTCGCGGCAAAGCTCCAGTACTTTTGCGCCATTATCATCCTGGATAAAGTTATAAGCCAGAAGCATCACATCGAAGCGTCCATCGTTTGCTGCGGCTGTCAATACTTTTTCCATGGATTGTTCGGAGTCCCTGTACCAGTTGCTGCCGTGGTGGGTAATACCCACAAATCGCACCCGGCCTTCATTTTTCAACTGCCGCATAGCAGCGTGAAACCCTTCGGTTTTAAACGTTTCGATATTTTCAGGGCCGTGGACCATGATGCAGTCGACATAGTCGCTTTGGAGTTCTTCCAGGCATTTGCGGGCCCGTTTCAGGAAGGCTTCTTTACTTACATCCTTTTTGGCTTCGATTTCCAATTTGGTGGTGATAAACACGGATTTGCGGTCCCGGTTTTTCATTACCTGTCCGATTACCGTGTGGTTGCCGTAGCTTTCGGCGGAATCGATATAATTGACACCGGCATCCAGCATACGTTCCAGCACGGCCGGGTCTTTCACAAAACCGGAACCGATATCCGAGACTTTAAATCCTGTACGTCCCAGGGTGCGGAACTCTTTTATTTTCAACGGTTCTTTGTTTTCGTTTTCTACTTCCTGGTTTGCACTCAGTAAGTTTCCACCGCCCAACAGTCCTGTTCCTACAGCACCCATGCCAATGGCGGAATTTTTCAAAAAATGCCGCCGTTTCATACCGTTAGTATTGTTTTCACTCATATTTCCTCCAGTTATAATTTTCCTGACATTACCAGGTATTAGATTTTAGGTGATTTCTTTAATAACATAAATACGAAAAATTGCTGCAAAAGGTTTTTATTTTTTCTATTTAAAAAAAAAGAAAAAAAAGGACAGGCGAAAAAACCAGTCGATCAATCGCTCCTGGGACGCTAACAAATGTCACTCTGCCTCAACTTGTTCGACAGCCGCGGAAATAAATCGCCATTGTAAACGCATCTGATCATCAATAGGCATGGGTAGAAGGGAATTTGGTGCCAGGTGATTATTTCATCATCAAAAGGATATGCCGGTATTTGAAGTGAGAAACATCCATAATATCTATTCTTTACCTATTTGCTGCGGGGAATTTTCAAAAATTCTGCTGTGGTACTTTTTTCTTTCCGAAAACATCCGTTCTGCAAGTTCTGGGGTAACCTTTTTTTTGTGATTTATAAGTGATTCCTTTATCGCATCTTCACAAGCGCGGCTTATTTCAGCTTGGCTTAATCCTTCGGATTCATTTGCCAATATCAAGCGAAGTTTTGCGGATGTTTCTCCCATGAATTTGGTAATAACTCCATCCAGGCGGATTACAAATAGGGGAAGATTTAATTCTCCTGCTAGTGCGAAAGCGGTCATGGTTTTCCCGGTTCCCGGAGGGCCAAGTAATAAAAATTTTCTCCGTGGGTTTAAACCGTGCGAAAGCAATATCTCGATTTGACGTTGTTCTTTAAGTATCCGGTTGAGTCGTTCAAAAATTTCTTTATCCAGGATCATTTCTGAAAGGCGAACTTTCGGAAAGGAAGCGGAAAGCAAATTTGCAAGTTCGCCCCTGGGTTGAACAATTGGCAGGGTTCGATGTGATGAGCTTATCTTTTCTTTTTTTTGTTTAGCTTCATCGATAATGTCTCTGAGTTCTTTGGCCAGTTTCCCGTGTCCGTGTCGAGCCTCATGAGCGGAGATTTGCATTGCATAGGTGAAAAAGCGGTCATCGTCTCCGTCTGCATAGCTCTTAAACAGAGCTTTAAGTTGTGCCGAAGTAGCCATGGAAATGCCTTTTTGCTCTATGAATATTTTATACGAAATACTTTCGTATTGCAACTGGTACGTATTTTTTTCTTATTTATTACATCTTCTTCGCTGTCAGGCGTTTAAAAAAACTGGCCGAAGGCCGCCTATATGGGGTTTTACTCTTCCCCCCACATCTCGATGATAAGTTGCCTCAACTGTTTAGCCTCTCCTGGGGAGTCCATCCATGAGATTTGCGTGCCAGGCAAGGTCTTACTCAAACGGATGGGGCAGGCCGGAAAATCGCCTGTACTGAAAAAATAACCCCTGTACCAAAAAAATGACCCCTGTACGCAAAAAAAATAGTTGGGAACAAAAAATTCTCCTTCTGCCCGAAAAATTAACCCCTGTACAGGGGAAAAAATCGCAATTTTCCGTAAAAAAATCACCGGGAAGCGAAAATTTTCAGCCTGGAAGGGTAAAAATAAGGCTTGCACCGAAAAAAAATCGCCGGGCAGCAAAAAAAGACGCCCCGGTGCAGATAAGAAAAAGGGTTGTCCCGAAAAAAAATAGTTTCCCGGTGACTTAAAAAAAATTATGTTAGTGAGTACTTGAAACTACCGAATTTATCGAGTCCAATAGACATTGTTATGCTGTTTTTGTCGAGTGCACTCGACATTTTTGGGGTGATTTTATCGACTGTACTCGATAAAGGAGGCGTTCGATGCTAGAAGAATTGTTTCATATCCAGGAGTGCCTAAAACGCTTCGAAAATAGAAAAATAAAAACCACTGGAATTTTTACCCCAGCCAATGTCCATGCGCAGTTGAATCCTCTCCTTCTTGTCGAATAAAAACCGAAGCCCGATACCGTAAGCGCTTTTCAACTTGCCTAAATCCAGTTGACTGAATTTTTCAGCCACACTGCCGATCCCTACAAACCCCACTGCTCCAAGTCGCCAGAACAACGGTATCCGGTACTCTGCCTGGAACACCAGGAGACTTTTATCCCGGAAACGGCCTTCAAAATATCCCCTCATGACATAAGGCCCACCCATCTGCGCCAGGTTTAAAAAGGGCACCGTGCCTGTCTGCATAACAGCCAGGGATCGAACCGCAAACACATGAGAAGAGAATAACGGGAAATATTTGCGAAGGTCCAGGGTAAACCGGGTGAACTCAAAGGTACTGCCCAGGAATTTGGGGTAAACCCGGACATTGAATTCAAAAAGGTCGCCTCTCAGGGGAGAGAATATAGTGTCCCGGGTATCCCGGTTCACCACCAAACCGATACCCGAAAGCGTACCGCCCTCTGAGCCCGGTATTACGCCAGAGGCCAATTGCCCCCCTGCTTCCATTTTTGTCAGCCGCCAGTCTATAAACCGGTACTGGAAACCAAAATTAAATCCTTCTTTGATTTTTTTTAAAAAAGTTAAGTAAAGTTTAGTGCTCCTGTAGGTGAAATCTTCTCTATTCTCTTCCAGGGTACGGCTGCCAATACCGTAGAATCTATGCGGGTATTTCCAATATATAAACTCAGTGACTAAGCGGTAGTCGTTATTTTTGAAATAAAGCTCTGTTTTCAACTCGCCGATGAATTGTTTTTCCAGGGTATAGATAACAATAGGGGAAATGGACGAAGGCCGGGTATTATTATCGCATCCACCCAACTGGAAAATGTAACTGCCAGCACCACCGAAAGCCAACCGCGTTTCCGGGGTGTAATACAAGATGGGTGAGGCGATAATACGACTTTTACATTTTTCGGCTGATGCTTCTTCCGTGGTTTCCTTTGCAGGCAAATCCAAATATACCAAACAAACCGCTGTAAACAATAAGAAAATAATATACCGTTTAACCATTGGTTCCTTTTTTTTGTTTTTTTATTTAAAGCACATTATAATTGATTTCTAAAAAAATGTAAAAAATTTTTTGCCTCCGGCCCCTCGGCGAGGGGGGCCATAGAAGGCGCATACGCGCCATCTAAAGGTTTCCTTACCTGAGCCCAACCCGCCTGCAGAATTCTTTTGCAATTGATATGAATCGGAAAGAGGGCTGTTGCTACAAACGTTTGGGGAAACCTTCAACTTCTCTTTTTACTTCCTACTTCTTACTTCTTACTGATTTCCTTCGTATCCTTCGTGCCTTCGTGGTTTCTCTTGTAAGTGGAATATGATATAATCATTTTTAAAAAGAAGAGGAATAGCAAGATATGCACAAATCAGAAAGAGAGATAAAACGCATTTATGTTGAAAAGAAAAAGCCATTCGATATTGAAGCACAGGCACTATTATACGATTTAAAAGAGAATCTCGGCATCGTAAACCTGGAGAGCCTTAGAATTGTGAACCGTTACGATATTTCCGGGATAACCGCAGAAGAATACGCGGCCGCGCGCAGTACGATCTTTTCAGAGCCGCCTGTAGACAGGGTGTACGATGAGGAGATCCCAACCCGGGAAAATGAACAAATAATAGCTGTCGAATACCTGCCCGGCCAGTACGATCAACGAGCGGATTCGGCAGCCCAGTGCATCCAGATCATTACCCGGAAACAAAAACCTGTGATCTCAACCGCCCGTCTCATTATTCTGAATTGCAGCAGCCCTCTGTCACCAGGAGAGCTTTCAAAAATAAAAGCATATTTAATTAACCCCGTGGATTCACGGGAAGCTGCTCTTGTCAAACCCAAAACGCTACAAATGGATTTCACCATTCCCGAAACAGTGGAGCGATTGGAAGGTTTTATTCATTTTAGCGAAGAAGAACTGGAAGACTTTCGTCAATCCCGTCAACTGGCCATGAGCTTCCGGGATTTATTATTTTGCCGGGATTATTTCAAAGAGCAAGAAAAA
>WVZO01000315.1:0-136 GCA_011772425.1 Candidatus Aminicenantota bacterium | reverse complement strand
AAACCCGTATTAAGCATGTGGAATTCGAAGATTCGAGTTTTACAGTTCCCATAAAACAGGCCTTTAAAAAATATTTGGATGCTTATAAGGTTGTTTATCCTGATAGAGGCCAGGATACGGACATATGCCTGATGAA
>WVZO01000385.1 GCA_011772425.1 Candidatus Aminicenantota bacterium | reverse complement strand
ATACTCCACAAGTTTTTTTTGGTGGCACAGATGAAAGATGTATTCGTCCCTGGCCATGTTTTGGGCCGCTGGTAATGGTTTTTTATCGTGTAATAAGAACCACGTTGACATAAATGATTATGTTGTTTCCTTTAATGTCATATCAATGTTGCCTTTGAAGATGGCACCTTCGGCCAGTACGACGCGCTGGGAAACGATATTACCGTTTAAAACGCCGTCGGGTACGATTTCCACTTTATAATTGCCTTTGACATTGCCATTAATGGTGCCTTTGACAATAACTTCGCGAGCTTCGATATCGGCATTGACAATGCCGCCTTTTCCCACTACTACCCGGTGTTTGATATTGAGTTGGCCTTCTATTTTTCCTTCGATAAATACTTCTTCATCGGAAAAGACTTTGCCTTTGACGAATAGGGTCTTACCGATGATGGATTTTGGGGTGCCTGAAATATGGGTATCGGCTTCGGATAAGGTTGACCTGGGGGCAGTGGTTTTTGGTTTTACCTGGTCATGATAACGTTCACGATCATGTTGGTAACCAGGTTTACCCGTGCGATTTGGTTCATGTTTTTTTTTAAATACCGGCATGTTTAGTCCTTTTTTTAGCCACTGTTTTTAAAAAAATATAGCGGGCAACGGGGATCGAACCCGCAACACCCAGCTTGGGAAGCTGATACTCTACCATTGAGTTATGCCCGCTTGCCATGTGCGTTTATTTTTTAGCCCGTTTTGCTTTGGCTTTTTCTTTTGCTTTTTTATCTTTTACTTCAAAGATATAATCGACAAATTCCAGGATTGCCATTTCTGCGCCGTCCCCTTTCCTGAAATCGGTTTTAATGATGCGAGTATATCCGCCGTTTCGGTCCATAAACCGTGGTGCTATTTCATCAAACAGGACCTGGACGGTTTTTCGTTTATATAAATAAGCCAATGCTTTTCGTTTATCGGCGAGGGTTCCGGATTTGCCCAAGGTCACCATTTTTTCAACAATGGGTCGGACTGCTTTTGCTTTGGCCATAGTGGTTTCAATCCTGTTTTTTTCGATCAGACTGGCAGTTAAATTTCTGAGTAGTGATTTTCGCTGTGCCGGGTTTCGTCTTAATTTAAAGCCGCCTTTTAAATGCCTCATGGTTCGCTCCTTTCTACTATTTCGGGGGGTTGAGTTTCTCTTTCTTTGGGCTCTTCGGGTTTCTTTCTTGCCAATCGGTCGTCGAGGTCGTTTCTTATATTATCTGGCAGTTTTTGCCCCAAAACCATCTCAAATTCTGCCAATTTTGCGATGATTTCTTCCAGGGATTTTTTTCCGAAATTTTTTGAATTTAACAGTTCATGTTCTGTTTTTTCAATTAATTCAAATATATAGTCAACGCCCAGCTTTTTCAGGCATTTGAGGGCTCTAACCGATAATCCCATAGACTCCACGCTTTTTTCCAGGACTTCATATTTGCTTTCAATACCGATACCTGCTTCCTGTTCATCGGCAGGCATGAATCTATCTCTATCCTGGTAATCGAGACAGATTGCTAGGTGATCTCGCAATATTTTTCCCGCTCGTGAGATACATTCTTTGGGTGATATGCTGCCATTGGTCCACACTTCCAGGGTAAGTTTTTCATAATCGGTTTTTTTCCCTACCCGGGCAGGGTTAACGGTATACTTAACTTTTTCTACGGGATTAAAATTGGAATCCACGACGATAAAGTCCACGGGTAGATTCTCATCATAGTTTTGCTCAGCTAATTGGAACCCGGTTCCTTTTTTTATCAGTATTTCCGCTTTAAATTTTGCGCCATCTTCCATGTAAGCGATATGAATATTGGGGTCCAGTACTTCAACGTCATTGTCGGTGATAATGTCACCGGAGAGGATTTCTCCGGTATTGGTGCTTTCCAGGCGGACGACTTTAGGTTCATTGCTGTTGAGTTTAAAGGGGATATTTCTTAGATTTAGGATTATGTTTAAGACATCTTCATATACTCCGGGGATAGAGGAAAATTCATGAAGAACCCCATCGATTCGTATTGCACTGATGGCAGTGCCTTCAATTAGAGATAAGAGGACACGGCGCATGGCAATACCAATGGTAGTGCCATATCCTCTTTCAAAGGGTTCCGCAGAGAATCTGCCATAACTGGGGGTTATTTCCTCAACTTCCAGTTTCCGTGGTCGTTGATAATTAAATTCCATCATTTCCTCCTTAAAATTATTTAGAGTATAACTCTACGATAAGGTGTTCTTCCACCGGGATTGACACATCATCCCTGGTGGGAATGCTGTTGACCTTTCCCACATATTTTTCCGATTCCACCATCAGCCATTCGGGAATTTCCACCAATCCTTTGACATCCTCCAGCATGGTTTTGATGTTCTCGTTTTGCAGTGCTTTTTCCCTGAAGGAGACTTCATCTTCCAGGCGTAATATATATGAGGGTATGGATACTTTCTTTTCATTGACCTGGATATGACCGTGCCGGATCAATTGTCTGGCATGAGCACGGGAATAGGCAAAATTCATGCGATAGAGCACGTTGTCCAGTCGTAATTCCAATGATCGCAGCAAGTTTTCACCAGTGATACCTTTTTTGTGTGCTGCTCTAGAGAAGAAATTCCTGAATTGTTTTTCCCCGACACCATAGAAGCGTTTGACTTTTTGTTTTTCTCTCAATTGGACTTTGTAATTGGATTTTTTGAAGGACACTCGTTTACCCCTGTTTCCGGGTGGATAGCTTCTTCTTTCCAATCCGCATTTATCGGTTAAGCATCGTTTCCCTTTCAGGAAGAGTTTTGTTCCTTCAGCTCGACACAACCTGCATAACGGTCCTGTATGTTTTCCCATATTCTTCCTCCTTTTTACGTCTATACCCGTCTTTTTTTCCTGGGCCTGCATCCGTTATGAGGGATGGGGGTAATATCTTTAATGGATCTAACTTTAAATTTCGTGTTGCCAACAGAGCGGATAGCGCTTTCTCTTCCTGCCCCGGGTCCTTTAACCCGGATGTCCAGGGTTTGAATGCCAAAATTTTCTGCATCTTTTAACACTCGTTCTGTTGCCAATTGTGCAGCAAAGGGGGTGGATTTTCGGGACCCTTTGAATCCCACAAGACCGCCAGACGACCAGGTGAGAACGTTTCCCTCTTTATCACTCACAGTTACGATGGTATTATTAAAGGTGGAGTGGATATAGAGTATACCGTTAGGTACGATTTTCTTTTCTTTTCTGCGGCTTCGCTTCCTTTCCTTTTTCTTAGCCATAAAATTCCTCCATTACTATTCCAGTATTGCGTTTTACTTTTTCTTTTTAATCATCGACCCACGCGGACCTTTACGTGTACGAGCATTGGTTCGGGTTCGCTGCCCCCGTACCGGTAATCCCATTTTATGCCGCTTGCCTCGATAACAATTGATATCCATCAATCGTTTGATATCCTGGTTAACCTGTTTTCTCAGATCACCTTCAACGATTTCGTGTGCCTCGATATGTTTCCGGATTCGAGTCACTTCATCTGTACTCAAATTTTTGACCTTCTTGTTTAAATCCACTTTTACAGTTGCCAATATCTTTTTGGATTTCGATCTGCCAATTCCCAAAATATAGGTTAAACCGATTTCCACCCGTTTATTATTGGGTATTTCAACACCTGCTATTCTTGCCAAAATGACCTCCTTTTACGTGATATTTCATCATTCATCCTTGCCGTTGTTTGTGTTTGGGGTCTTTACAAATAACCCTGACAACACCTTTTCGTTTAATAATTTTGCACTTATTACAAATTCTCTTGACCGATGCTCTTACTTTCACGCCAACCTCCTTCTTACTTCCTACTTCTTACTTCCTACTTATACCTATAAATAATCCGTCCCCGGTTGATATCATAAGGTGATATTTCCATCAATATTTTATCACCGGGTAATATTCGTATACTATTCTGCCTCATTCGTCCGGATGGATGAGCATATACCCGGTGGTGATTCTGCTCCAATTCCACCAGGAATGAGGCGTTGGGTAACGTTTCAATAACAGTTCCCCTGACTTCAATTATATTTTTATCCTTTGTAGCCATTTTACAACCTTATATTCGTGTTAATATTTCAGGTCCGTTGGGGGTTATGGCAATGGTATGTTCGTAGTGTGCTGATAAACTTCCGTCTTCAGTTACAACGGTCCAATTGTCACTCAAGGTTTTTACCTTGTAGGTTCCCATGTTGATCATGGGTTCAATGGCTAGGGTCATATTGATCTTTAGTTTTTTTCCTTTCTGGCCATTGTTATAATTTAATACCTGGGGTTCTTCATGTAGGTTTCGTCCCACCCCATGCCCGGTAAGGTCCCTGACGATTCCATAGCCTTTTGGGGAGACAAATCGATCAATGGCAGTGGAGATGTCATTGACCCTGTTCCCTTTTCTGGCTCTTTCGATGCCCAGATAGAGGGCTTTTTGACATGTATCCAGCAGGTGTTGAGCTTCATCTGAGATTTTACCTACCGGATAGGTATAGGCGCCATCTCCGTAAAATCCTTTGTATATGCATCCGACATCAATACCGATAATGTCCCCCTCCCGGAGTACTTTCTGTGTCGAAGGGACACCATGTACGACTTCTTCGTTGACGGATGTACAAAGGGTGGCTGGGAACATCCGGCTGCCGTACATATAACCTTTAAAACCGGGCTTGGCATCGAAACTTATTATTCGTTCTTCTGCCCACACGTCCAATTCATAGGTGGTAACACCGGGTTTGATTTTTTCCTCGATTTCAGTTAACAGGATGGCAATAATCCGGTTCGCTTGTCTCATAATTTTGATCTCATTATCGGTCTTTATGATAATCAATTTAAGACTCCATTATCGCACTAGCGCATCACTTGCCCAAGCTTTTCACCGATGTCTTCAACGGACCCTGAGGCATCAATTTCATGGAGTAGGCCTTTTTCCCGGTAATAGTCGATAACCGGTTGGGTCTGCTGCCTGTAAACACGAATCCGCTTGCGGATGGTTTCTTCATTGTCATCGGCTCTCTGCCGAAGGGGACCGGCACAAAAATCACATTGACCTGCCTTTTGGGGCGGATTGTTTTCCACGTTAAAAATGGCACCGCAGTTGCTGCAGGTGAGACGTGACATGAGCCGCTTGACCACAACATCTTCATCGACGATGTTTAGATATATGGCCATTTCGTGGTCCACTTCCATCCGCGACAATTCTTCTGCCTGGGGCCTGGTCCTGGGAAATCCATCCATGATATAGCCGTTTGCCCGGACAATATCATTTTGGTTTAAGCGTTTTTTTAATATCTCGATGATGGTTTTGTCAGGAACCAGTTCACCCGCTTCCATGATTGCCTTGACTTCCAGACCCACGTGGGTTTTGGCAGCGACTTCCGCACGAATGAGATCACCGGTGGAAATTTTCTTATACCCGTATTTTTCTTCCAGCATATCGGCCTGGGTTCCCTTGCCGGCTCCGGGTGCTCCAAACAGAATCACTCGTTTCATTTCTTACTCCTATTGATCTCTAACCTCGACGTCCTCTTATTTTTCCTTTTTTGGAAAAGGTTTCATAGTTTCTCATGGTTAACTGAGCTTCAATTTGCTGGACAGTATCCATGGCAACGCCCACAACGATTAATAGGGATGTTCCTCCGAAGTAGAAACGGACCCCCAATCCGTCATTGATAAACCTGGGTAAATTGGCTTCCAGCCAATCGCCGACAAAGGGGAGGGCGCCCAATTTAAATCCCATCATCAGAAATGTGGGGATGATGGCTACCACTGCCAGGTAAATGGCGCCGATGAAAGTGAGTTTGGAGAGCACATTGTCGATGTATTCGGCGGTATTTTTACCGGCTCTGATGCCGGGGATAAATCCGCCGTATTTTTTCAGGTTATCGGATACGTCTTGGGGGTTGAAGATAATGGATACGTAGAAATAGGTAAAAAATATGATACAAACAAGGTAGAGGAGGTTGTAGAAGGGCATGCCGTAACCCAACTGCTCCCTGATGGTATAGGCAATGGGATGTTCGATGGCGCTGGCAATGGTGGAGGGGAATATAATAACAGAAGAGGCGAAGATAATGGGTATGACACCGCCGGTGTTCACTTTCAATGGTAAGAATGTACTTTGTCCTCCCATCATTCGGCGTCCCTGGACGCGTTTGGCGTAAGATACGGGGATGCGGCGCTGCCCCATTTCCACGTAACAGATAAAACCGGTAACCACAAGCATAAAGGCCAGTAGAAAAATGATGGTTAATGGACTGGTTTCACCGCTTCTAAGTCCTCGCAGGGTATCCAGTACTCCCGGTACCAGGCCCACCACAATACCGGCATAAATAATGAGTGAGATACCGTTGCCAATTCCCCGTTCGCTGATCTGCTCACCCAGCCACATGAGAAACATGGTGCCGGTGGTGAGTGTCAACATGGTTAACAGGCGAAATCCCCAGCCGGAATTGAGAACAACGGGAATTCCATTGAAATCCAATCGTTCAATAAACAAAGCAATGCCAAAGGACTGGATGATGGATATAAACACGGTTCCATAGCGGGTGTATTGGGTGATTTTTTTCTTTCCCAATTCACCTTCTTTGGAAATCCGTTCCAGGTAGGGCCATACCACCTGGAGGAGCTGCAGGATAATGGAGGCACTAATGTAGGGCATAATCCCCAGTGCAAATATGGTCATTCGCCCCATATTCTGCCCGGAGAACATATCGATGAATCCGAATATGGTGTCCTTAGCTCTTTCAAAGAGCTGCGCCATTGCCTCAATATTGATACCGGGGGTAATAATTTGGGACCCCATGCGGTAAACGGCCAGCAGTAAGAACGTAAATATAACTCGCTTTCGCAGCTCAGGGATAATAAAAATATTCCTTATAAAGGTAATCAATGTCCTTCTCCTTTATTTATCACTCAAGATTCCAAAACCGTGACTTCTCCTCCGGCTTCCTTGATCTTTTCCAGGGCAGATTTTGAGAATTTGTGCGCATGGATGTGGACTTTTCGCGTGAGTGTTCCATTGCCGAGGATTTTAATTTTTGCCTGGCTTTTTTTTGCCAGTTTTCGTTCAAAGAAGTCTTCTATTTTAATTTCATCCAACCCGGTTTTTTCGATGGTGTCCAGGTTAATGATGTTGTATTGTTTTCTAAATATATTGGTAAACCCGCGTTTTGGGACCCGCCGGCTCAGGGGCATTTGCCCGCCTTCAAATCCCCGTTTCCTGGAGTAACCGCTTCTTGATTTTTGGCCGTTCATGCCGCGGCCGGCGGTTTTTCCATACCCGGAGCCGGGGCCTCTGCCAATGCGTTTTTTCTTTTTGATTGCACCTTTGGCTGGTTTTAAATTTGCCAATGTAATCATTTGCCTACCTCCATATTCATATCATTGACTTCCAGCATAAAATCCACTTTTTTTATCATTCCCAGTATTTCGGGCCGTTTTTCACGAATAACTTCAGAATTCATTCTTCTTAGCCCCAGGCCTTTGATAATGGCTCGCTGTTTTTGGTTTCGTCCAATCAGGCTTTGCGCCAACTTTATCTTTATCAACGGATAGGATTGGTTTTTCTTTTTTTGTTTTTTTACTGCCATAAGTCCTCCTCGCCAATGCCTCTTTTATCCTGGATTTCTTTGGGGGCGCTTAGTGTATTCAAGGCGTTCATGGTGGCCCGGGCGACGGTGAAAGGATTCTTGCTTCTTAGACTTTTAGTAAGGATGTTTTTGATTCCTGAGAGTTCCATGATAACCCGGACGGCACCACCGGCAATCACGCCGGTTCCCGGTGAGGCGGGCCGCAGTACCACGCGACCGGCGCCAAATGCACCAACGGTGTAGTAGGGGATGGTATCATTGAGAATGGGGACGTCAATCAAGTTCTTTTTGGCATTGGCAACGGCCTTTTTTATGGCCAGGGGAACTTCCCTGGCTTTTCCTTTACCCAATCCCACTTTACCATTTTTATCACCGACAACTACAGCTGCTGAAAACCTGAGATTTTTTCCACCTTTGACAACTTTGGTTACCCGCCGTATGGAAATGACTTCTTCTTCAAATACCTCAATGTCTTCACTATTTTCTAATTCCGTCACGTTTTACTCCTTGCTTATTTACCTGGTTTGTTTAAAATTTTATTCCATTTTCCCTGGCAGAATCTGCAAATACTTTCACACGCCCGGAAAAGGGATAAATATTTCGATCAAAAATCACCGAGTCAATTTTCTTTTCTTTTAATCGTTGAGCAATTACTTTTCCCATGAGTTTGGCTGCTTCTTTATCTTTAGTACTTTTTAATTGACCTTTCATATCCTTTTCCAGGGTTGAGGCGCTGGCCAGGACGTTTCCATTGACATCATCAATGATCTGGGCATAGAGGTATTTGTTGGATCGTACGATGATCATCCTGGGTTTTTCCGGGGTTCCGTTGATGGTTTTACGGATCGATTTTCTCAGCCGTTGTTTTCGTTTCTTTTTTATGTCATGTTTTGGTGTAATCATGTATGACTCCTTAACGCTATACTCCTGCTGTTTTTCTAACCTTTTGCCTGAGATACTGACCCTGGATGCGGATGCCCTTCAATTTATAGGGTTCCACTGGTCGGATCGCCTGTATATTGGCGCAAACTTGCCCCAGGAGTTGTTTGTCATGGGAATGTATTGTGAATTCACCGGGATTTTTCTGGGTAGCAGTTACCCCTTTGGGCAATTTGAAATCAATGGGTTGGGAATATCCTAACTGAAGGTTAATCACATCGCCTTTGACTGCAGATCGCCATCCCTTACCCACGATTTGCAGTGTCTTTGAAAATCCTTTGTTTACACCGATTACTGCGTTGTTAATCAAACTCCAGACCAAACCCTGAAACGCTTTATGCCGGTCATGGGTTCGATTGACATATATTTTGCGATCTTCAATCTCGACTTCAACGCCTTGCTTTGTTTCCACTGACAATTGACCTTTGGGCCCACTGATATGGACCTTATTGTCTTTCATCTCAACGTTGACTGATTTATCCATTTCAATAGGTTTGGATGCTTTACGTGACATGTTTCCTCCTTTTGCCTTACCAGACATACAACAAGACTTCACCACCGATATTGTGCCGCTCGCATTCTCTGCCGGTCAATATTCCCTTGGAAGTGGACAACAGGGCGACCCCCAATCCGCCTAATACTTTGGGTATATTATCGACAGCTGCATATACGCGTCTACCAGGCTTTGAAACCCGCTGAATCCCTACGATAGCATTTTCTTTCGGTGTTTTGTACTTCAGATCAATGAGTATTCGCGGTGGGAAATGGGATTTCTCTACCCTATAGTCCGTGATATACCCCTCTCGTTTTAACACGTTGGCAATTTCCCGCTTGATTTTGGATAAAGGAATGTTGACGCTCTTGTGCTCAGCCATTATTGCATTTCTAATTCGTGTCAACATATCTGCAATTGGGTCTGTATGACTCATTTCTTACTCCTTTTACCAGGATGCTTTCAGGACACCCGGTATTTCTCCTCTTAAAGATAATTCTCTAAAGCACAGCCTGCACAATTCAAACTTTCTGAATACTGCCCGGGGCCGTCCACATATTCTGCATCGTGTTCGATATCTGACTCTGAATTTCTTCGGCTTCTTTGCTTTTGCAACGGTTGATTTTTTTGCCAATGTACTCCTCCTATTGTCTAAAGGGCATACCCAGGTGTTTTAATAGAGACCGGGCCATTTCATCGTTTTTAGCAGAGGTGACAAAGGTAATAGACATGCCTTTTATCTTCTCTACCTTATTGTAATTAATTTCAGGAAATACCAGCTGTTCTTTAATGGCCGTGGTATAATTTCCTCTGCCGTCAAAAGAACGTGGGGATACACCGCGGAAGTCTTTGACACGAGGCATCACGATGGAGACCAGTCGATCCATGAATTCGTACATGCGGGGTCCCCTGAGTGTGATCGTGGCAGCCACAGGCATCCCGGCTCTGAGTCGAAAGGCAGCAATGGATTTTTTGGCACGCCGTATGATCGGCCGCTGACCTGTAATTACAGCCAACTCTTCCATGACTTTGTCCAACAGCTTGATGTTCTGGGTGGCCTCGCCAACGCCTGAGTTGATAACAATTTTTTCCAACTTCGGCACCATCATGATGTTTTTCAAGTTCAGTTCATTTTTGAGTTCTTCTTTGACGAAGGTCTTATATTTCTCATACAATCGATTCATGGTATAACTCCTGATCAATCAATGACCACACCGCATTTCTTACAGATGCGCTGTTTCATATTCATATCGTCGGAAACCTGGTAGCCGATGCGCACACCCTGTTCGCATTCTTTGCAATAGAACATGACACTTGCCAGGGGGATAGAGCCTTCCCGTTCGACAATTCCTCCCTGGATGTTCTTTTGCGGATTGGGGCGCACATATTCCTTTATGATATGCGCTTTTTCCACTACTACCCGCTGTTTGCCGGGTATGATGCGGATGAGTTTCCCGATTTTTCCCTTGTCTTTTCGATTTCCCCGAACCACGATGACAGGGTCATTTTTCTTTAATTTCATTTTTTTATTGGTGTCTGTATTGATCTTTTCATGCTTTTTCATTGTCCGCCTCCCCTGTTACTGGTTTACTTAAATCACCTCCGGAGCCAGGGAGATGATTTTCATAAAACGTTTTTCCCTTAATTCCCGGGCCACTGGTCCAAATACCCGTGTTCCAATGGGTTCTCCCTGGTTGTCGATGATAACTGCGGCGTTATCGGAAAAACGAATGTAAGAACCGTCTTTTCTTCGGACTTCTTTACGGGTTCTTACAATCACTGCTTTGACCACTGTTCCTTTTTTAATTTTGGAATTGGGTTCTGCGACTTTTACCGTTCCGGAAAACACCTCGCCGACACGGGCCACTTTACCCACAGCACCCCCCAGGGCCCGAATAAACATCAGTTCTTTTGCCCCTGAATTATCGGCTACTTTTAAACGAGTTTGCCTTTGGATCATTGGGGAACCTCCACGTCTTTTTCTTGCAGCGGAGCATTTGAGACTGACAAAATATCCACCAGTAACCACCGTTTTCGTTTACTGATGGGCCGAACCAGCTTGATTTTTACCCGGTCACCGGGTTTACAGCGATTGTGTTCATCATGCACCAAATACTTCTTTTTCTTGCGCACAATTTTTTTGTATACGGGGTGCTGAAAAATGCGTTCCACACTGACAGAAGCGGTCTTCTCCGCCCTGGTGGAAACCACATGGCCGGTTAATATAAGTTCAACCCTTTTTTTACCTTCAGGTTTATTTTTCTTTTCCTGTTGGTGTGTTTTTTGTGTTTGGTTCTGATTCTCCATTTTCAGACCTCTTTTCTGCTAATATTGTTAGTAACCTGGCAATATCCTTTTTGGTTTGCTTGATTTTATACGGATTTTCTGTTTGTCCCAGTGACTTCTGAATGCGCTGTTTAAACAATTTATCTTGAAACTCAGAGATTTTGCTTTCAATTTCGCTTTGGGGCATGGCTCGGATTTCTTTTGCCTTCATGGTGTGTGCTCCTTATTTTACATCCTATTAATGCCGTTTTACAAACCGGGTTTTAAGTCCGAATTTTTGCTGGGCCAGGCGCATGGCTTCTTTGGCAATGGTTTCACTGACGCCTTCCAGTTCGTAGATAATCCGTCCCCGTCTGACAACATCTACCCAGAATTCCGGGTCGCCTTTTCCTTTTCCCATACGTACTTCGACGGGTTTTGTCGATACAGGTTTCCAGGGGAACAAGCGGATCCACAATTTACCACCGCGCTTGCAATGTCGAGTGATGGCAATTCGTCCGGCTTCGATTTGCCGGGCAGTGATCCACCCATTCTCAAGAACCTGGAGACCATAATCACCAAATTCCAGGGTGTTTCCCTTGGTGGCAATTCCCCGACGCTTGCCTCTGAATTGCTTCCTGTGCTTAACTTTTTTGGGCATCAACATTTTTTATTCTCCTTCATGTTCGTGTCCATGCGTATGCGTACTCACAACTTCCGGTTCCTGTTTTTTAAACTTTTCCTTTTTTCTGTCACTCACGTATACCCATACTTTGATTCCAATCTGACCGTAGTCGGTAAAGGCTTCGGTAAAGCCGTAATCGATGTCGGCTTTTAAGGTTTGCAGCGGTAGTTTTCCCACCAGGTACCATTCGGCCCTGGCAATTTCCGTACCTCCCAATCGACCGGAGACGCGGATTTTAATTCCTTGCGCTCCGGCTCGAATGGACGAATCCACTGCTTTTCTCATTGCCCGTCGGAAGGAGATGCGGCGCTCAATCTGGTAGGCAATACCTTCTCCAATCAATTGCGCCACAATTTCAGGATACTTGATCTCAATGACATCCACCAGTACCTTATCCGCTGTCGTACCGGTAAAGTCCTTCAGTAATTTTTTAATCTGCTGAACACCGGAGCCGCCTTTACCAATAATGATACCGGGACGGGCAGTGTTGATCTGAACCCGGATGGTGTCGGATATGCGTTTGACTTCAATCGAGGCAATTCCAGCGTGTTTATATTTTGCTTTGATCAGTTTCCGGATCTGGATATCGGTGTGAAACAGATCAATATAGTTTCTGCCTTTTGCATACCATAAAGAAAGCCACCCTTTATTATAACCTAAGCGAAATCCGTAAGGATGTGTTTTTTGACCCATTATTTCTCCTCTCTTTCACCTAATTCAATGGTAATATGACAATATCGTTTGAGTATGGGCACTCCTCTTCCCCGGGGTGCTGCCCTGTATCGTTTTAAATACGGAGCTTTATCCACATAAATTTGTGCGACATATAAGCGGTCAACGTCAATATTGGGATGTTTGACCTGTGCATTGGCAATGGCAGAATCCAACACTTTGGTAATGATGCCGGCCGCTTTTTTCTTCCGGGAAAATCTCAGGATGGTTCGGGCTTCACCGGCATCTTTTCCCCTGATTTGATCTGCCACCAGTCGACTTTTCCTGGGGGCAATTTTTGCGTATTTTGATCGTGCAACAGCTACGTATGTCATGCAATTCCTCCTATTTCGATCCTTTTGAGGTATGTCCTTTGTAGTTTCGTGTCAACGCGAAATCACCCAATTTATACCCAACCATGTTCTCCGTGATAAATACCGGGATGAATTTTTTACCATTGTGAACCGCCAGCGTCATTCCCACCATTTCCGGTATCACCGTGGACCGACGGGACCAGGTTTTAATTACTTCCCGCTTGCTATTTTTTTTGGCCTCCAGTATTTTGTTCATCAACTTTTTTTCAATAAAAACACCTTTTTTGATTGAGCGTGCCATTAAATTACTTTCTCCTTTTAACAATAAATTTTTGAGTCTGTTTATTTCGTCTGGTTTTATATCCTTTGGTTGGTTTGCCCCATGGGGTAACTGGTATTCGTCCGCCTTTGGTTTTTCCTTCACCGCCGCCGTGGGGGTGATCAACGGGATTCATCACCGTTCCCCTGACGTGGGGCCGTTTGCCTAACCAACGACTTCGTCCGGCTTTGCCAATTTTAATATTGCTGTGCTCCACATTCCCCACCTGCCCGACTGTGGCCCGGCACTCCAGGATGATTTTTCTCAATTCCCCGGAAGGCATTTTAATCAACGCATACTTACCTTCCTTTGCCATAAGGGTAGCTGCGGCCCCGGCAGTTCGGGCAATCTGACCCCCTTTACCAACGTTAAATTCAATGTTGTGAATAATGGTTCCTACAGGAATATTTTTTAACGGCAGTGCATTGCCCGGCAAGATGTCGGCCTCTTTGTCGGTGGAAATTACGCGGTCCCCAACAGTGAGCCCAAGTGGTGCCAACATATATCGCCGTTCACCATCTGCGTATTTCACCAATGCAATCCGAGCGGAACGATTGGGATCATATTCAACGGTCTCAACAGTTCCCGGAATTTCATATTTGTCCCTTTTGAAGTCTATGATCCGATATTTGCGTTTATGACCGCCTCCCCGGAACCGGATCGTTGTATGACCCTGACTGTTCCGTCCACCTGATTTATTTAAAGACTCCACCAGCTTTTTATAGGGTTTGTCAGTGGTCAACTCGTCAAACGTATAGCCGGTTTTTCCTCGCTGACCGGGTGTCGTTGGTTTGAACGTTTTTATTCCCATTATACTATACCTCAAAATATTCAACCATCTTCGCGTCTTTTTTCAACTTGACATAAGCTTTCTTCCAGGATGGTCGTTTTCCTGTATATCTGCCGAATCGTTTTTCTTTACCTCGGAAATTCATGACTCTCACGGACTCCACCTCTGTCTTAAAGAGTTCCTCAACTGCTTTTTTGATGTTAATTTTATTGGAATTTTTGTGTACTTTAAAACAAAGCAGCCGCTCTTTATCCTTCAGATCGGTGGATTTCTCCGTCACCAAAGGCGCAATAATAATATCGGTGTACTTTAATTTCATTTTTTCAGTACCTCCACCAACTGTTTGACCGCTTCTACGGAAAACATAATGTAGTTGTATTTCAATGAATCATAGATGTTCATTTCGCTGTAATCAATGGTCTTTACATGAGGGATATTCCGTGTGGAAAGGATCAATTTGGAGTTTTCTTTTTTATCGACAATTAGCAATTTATCAAACTCAAAGTTTTTTAACAACGATAATGTGTCCCTGGTTTTGGTTGACTTCAGATCGATGTCTTCCACCACCAGGATTCGATCATTTCTCATTTTATCCGAGAGCACTGATTTTAACGCATTTCGTCTTGCCTTTTTTGGCATTTTATAGGAGAAATCCCTGGGGTGGGGCCCAAAGGTGGTTCCTCCTCCTTTCCATATGGGGCTGCGGATAGAACCGATGCGAGCCCTTCCGGTTCCTTTTTGTCTCCAAGGTTTTCGTCCACTTCCTGAAACCCTTCCTCTCGACTTTGTCGAAGCTGTTCCCCGCCTTTGATTGGCACGATAGTTTTTTACAGCTTCATATATCAAATGCTCTTTTAAAGGATAATCAAATATTTCTTCGGGAAGATCCATTTCGCTGACATCCTGGCTCTGCAAGTTCTTAACCTTTATTTTAAGCATATCTAACTCCGTTTATTTGTTTACATTTATTCCTCTTCCTTTACGTTCTAAAGGAATCCTTATGAATATAAACGTAATTTCCATTAAACCCGGGAACTGCTCCCTTCACCACCAGCAGGTTTTTATCCACATCGACTTTTACCACTTGAAGCCCTTTAACGGTTTTCCGTTTTCCGCCCATCTGTCCGGGCATTTTTTTACCTTTTATGATTTTACCGGGAAAGGCACACATCCCGGTTGAACCGGGACGCCTGTGGAACATCGAACCATGTGTCGCACGTCCACCAGCAAAATTCCAACGCTTGACTACTCCCTGGAATCCCTTACCTTTGGTAATACCAGACACACTGACTGCCTCGTTCTCCTGGAAAATATCCACCTTAACAGAATCGCCAATATTCACATTATCTTCATCGATAAGGAATTCTTTCATTATTCTTGTGGGGGGTACACTGGCTTTTTCAAAGTGCCCGCGAAGGGGCTTGTTGACCCGCTTTACTTTCCTGTCTTCAACCAGCCCCAATTGAACTTTCATCCACGGGTCTTTTTCCTTTATTTTTTTTTGGACTATCAGGCAAGGGCCGGCTTTTATAACGGTTACCGGAACAACCTGCCCATCATCGTCAAACATTTGGGTCATCCCGATTTTCTTTCCAATTAATCCTTGAATCATTTTCCTTCACCTTATCATTATCATTTTCTAATTGGATTTGACCTCTACCTCAACGCCGGCAGGTAAGTCCATTTTTTTCAGTTCGGCAATGGTATCATCATTATGTTCCAGTATCTCAATAAGCCGACAGTGGGTGCGCCGCTCGAAATGTTCACGGGATTTTTTATCCACATGAGGGGAACGCAGCACACAGAACCTCTCAGTGCGTGTGGGAATGGGAATGGGACCTGCAACTTTTGCACCGGTGCGTTTGGCTTTCACCACGATTTCCGCTGAGGATTTATCCAGTATCCGGCTGTCAAATGACTTTAACTTTATCCTTATTTTTGTAGCCATGTAACGACGTTCTCCTTTTATTTTTTATTCGATGATTTCAGTTACACTGCCGGCACCAATGGTTCGTCCACCTTCTCGAATCGCGAACTTCAA
>WVZO01000239.1 GCA_011772425.1 Candidatus Aminicenantota bacterium | reverse complement strand
TTTAAAGTGCCCGGTAATTTTTTTTATTTTTTTTCCAAAACCAAAACCAGCACGGTGCGTCAAAACGTCAAAACGCGCATGATTTTTCCTTGCCTGACACCTTTTCTATTTTAAAAAGAAGGGGGCTTTAGGATTGAGATTGAGAAGTAAAGATCAAAAAAGTTCTCATGCAAGCTTTTACATTTTTACGGACCGTCCTGGGCTTTATTTTTTTAGGCACTTACAGTGCAGTAATAAACCAACATGTTTTACATATTGCATGTCCCACCAGGTATGGCTTTTGTTTCAAGTGCAGTCTTCAGTACAGACGTAGAAATTTAGGAACAATCTTTAACAGGATATCTTTTCGACTCATCTCACCATTCCTGCCTTGAGTAACAAATACGAGCCTGTACTCTCCGAAAAATCCCGGACCCGGCTGCCAGTAGAAAGTACTGGTTTTGACATCAAGAGTTGAACCAATAGGCAGCGGTCTGAGTTGATTGCCGACTACCATGTAACCCGTGATATCCCATGCCTCACTTGACAGTCGTATCTCTATACGCTCAATTTCCCTTAATCTAATACGTGTGATCCCTTTTTCGTCCGGATCAATAACCTGGGGCTGAGTGTCACTCCTGTATCCTTTTTTAATTCTTACAGGGTCCGTGTAATTAATTGGAATATCTGAAATTTGAGAAAACTCAAATTGTTCCTGTTTATGTTTTAATACATGTGATTTTTGACTTGGGGGCTGGAACCGCGGGCTTGAACGTCCGGTATTCTGTATTGAAAAATACCTGCTGCCTATTCCATCCGTATTGCCTGCGTCATCCACTGCCGTCCAGTAAATTGAATGTACACCATTCTCATGGGAAGTCGTATCAAAATCAAAATAGGCAAGCGCGCCTTCACTGTTAGCATACCCGGGGAAAAGCTCTGCGATATCTGCCCTATAAACATTGTAGATGGGATGTCCAAGTTTAACTCCATCAACATATACATTTATAGTTGAACCATCTGTTGGTATAGAATTCGGCATGGGCGTTAATACCCATCCCTGGTTCCTGTAATTGCTGCCATAAACTGTGCCTCCTTGCCCGGGTGTGTCTATTGCCCCGAAGGGTTTCACGGCATTTGCATTGTCGCAAGTAATGGTTTTTGTGCCCAATGTTACCTGATGGCCTTCAATGTCTGCAGCTATTGCATGAATTTTGAATGTTCCATTACCACTGTTAGGGAGGAAATTTGTCAGCATCATATACCCCCAACCGGATTTGTAGTTATTGGGATAACCGGGATAGGCCTGTTCCACATCGGGCCTTGCCCCTTCAACAAATACGGCATTCCCAATAAAAACAAGATTCCCAACTTCTCCACGATATATTTTTACGCTTTCAACTCCGATATCATCAAGTACCCAGCCCGTAACAGCAATGCTGCCGCTGACTGTAGAGCCGTGTTCCGGGGTTGCAAATTGTCCGAAAGGAACCTGGGTTGCTCCGCCGCTGTATACTGTCAATGTAACTGAAATACTCTGTGGAGTGTTTGAAGCATTGGGATCAGCGACTTTAATACTGCCTGTATAAGTTCCTTTCGAAAGTCCCACCGGATCTACCGAAACAGCAACAGAACCAGGATCAACCCCTGATGTCGGTGTGCAGCTCAGCCAGTTTCTATCAGCCATTACCGACCAGTTCAGTGTCCCGGCACCGCTGTTGCTAATCATAAATGACTGTGAACCGGTACTTTTTCCACCTACTGTTGCACCAAAATTTAGAATAGTTCTATTCAAGTTTATGGATGGAGTCCCAGGGGTAGTGTAATTCCATTCTGCTGGGAACTTTGCGTAGAAGATATCGTGGTCAAGTTCTGAGAAAATCTTGTTAGCCTGGGCTTGAAACACAGTATGAATAAAATTATCCGATGATAATGTTACAAATTTATAACCACCACGGGCACCTCCATAACTTGGCATAGTCCGGTTGATTTGTATTGATTGGAATGTTCCCCCGGCATTATGCGCATACATGTTTTCCGAAACTTGATTATAAACAATGTGAGCAACCTCTCGCTCATCAACAACAATCCATGGATGATTGCCCCATCCTACATTTACATTTTCATTGAAAGACCCCCCGACATTATTAATATAGCGAATATATCGATTTCTATTTGTATACACTATATGTGCATTGGCAGATTTACCAACAGAGATTGCAGCCTGATCACCCCATGCATCAGAGGCAACCTTAATTGGACTCTCGAAGATACCGTTAAAACCTTTCATGTAAAAAATATTTGCATTGTTCCTGTATACTATGTGGATGCCACCTTTATCATCTACAACCAGATCCGGATCAACGCCGCTCTCAACAATTTCTACAAGGTCTCCAAAAGAACCGGACGAATTATTTATATAGTATACGGCACCTTTATAAAATACGATATGTACTATACCTGTATAATCAATAGCAATGGTAGGTCTGTATGCATATTCCCACCAACCATCTCCAACTAACAATTGCGGGTTTTCAAAAGAACCGTTTTTGTTATTTACATAATAAAGATCACCTGAAGCGCCCAGTTGGTCTTGCATTCTTAAAAAAGCGATGTGCACAAAGCCATCGTTGTCTATTGCCAGGCTTAATTCTTTTGAATAATACTCCGTGGGGACTGTAATCATTATTGGTTCTTCAAATGTATCGCCTGTTTTTTTTGTATACATGACGTCTGTTGCGACGCCGTCCGGAGACCCGGAAGAAACGTGGGTACCCATCCAGATAACATGTACTGCTCCATTTCTATCAGCCGCAATAGAAGGCAGCGTGTCTATAAAATAAGGATCATTACTAACATTCATAAGTGTGCTTCCTGGTAAACCCGTGCTGGCCTGAATCCATAATGTGCCGCCATTTGTTGACTTGAAGATGCCTCTGTGGGTCCCTGCAAACAAGGTTTTATCTTTAGAAAAACCCGGGGAGATCACCATGGTTTCGATACTTAAATTTTCCAGGCCATTATTTATCGCTGACCAGCTTTCTGCTTGATCTGTAGAAACATATACCCCGACTGCCGTGCCCAAAAAAAGTGTGTTATCGTTTAAAAAATCAGGCGAAATGACCATGGAGCTTATTCCGCGATTTGTCAGTCCTGTGGTTCCACCTCCCCAAATGTCCAGGAGAAGATAATCCCAGTTTGTGCCATTGTCAGTCGTTCTCCAAATACCGATAGTTCCTGCAAAACCGTCTACCAGGGCTGCGAATAGGGTGTTATCCGAATGGAAGTTCGGTGAAATTGATATGGTTTCCAGGGATTCATCAGTCCACCAGTTACAGACCAGCTGCCGTGAAATCCTTTCCCATGTTAGTCCTTTATCATTAGATTCGTAAAGTCCACCTCCTGCAGTAGATGCACCTGTTGAAACCAATATCGTATTATCATTGGCATAGTTAGGCGAAAAGCATACAGCATTAATTCCTCCTCCGGGAAAGCTGTAATCCGGATTGAATGGCCAGGAATTTCCCATATCTGTTGATATTTTCACATAACCGCTGTATAAATTAAAAAAGAATATGGTGTTATCATTTGCAGCATTTGGTGAAAAGGCAATCATTCCCTCACGCAAGCCTTGAAATTGTGCCCGCTCTTGCCATGACTGACCACCGTCCCGGGTCACCATCAAATAACCAAAATTATTCGGGTCATATGTCGTTGTCAAAGCCATTACCGTCTTATCATTGGCAAAGTCTGGCGAGATCGAAATATCACAAACATCCAGGTTTGGGAATCCATTGTGGACAGGAACCCAACTATTTCCTGCATTGGTCGATTTGTATATGCCGCTTTTGTGCAAAACTGAAAATACTGTTCTGTCATTTTTAAAGTTAGGTGAAATTTCAATGTCTGATACATATCGATGGAGAAGCGGATCTCCCTTTTCGTCCTGATTCCGGGCATAATCCATATCTCTACCAAAAATAGCCATCACCAGTGTGATATTTAATAAAACCATTAAAAAGCTATTATATTTTCTGATTTTGGAAATTTTAGGTATCATTTTTTCCTGTTACCTCCTGGTTTATTGCGTATTGTAAAACTTATAGGAAAATCGTTTTTCCCTTCTTTACTTTTTTTACATCGCATAAATGAAAAACCTCCTTAAGCCACTTATTTTTCCTTTTCCAGGTAGTAAAAAATGATATGAAAGTCGTTTTTCTTTCATAATAGTATATTAGCGGAAATATTAGAGATAGTCAACAGATGAATGAATATTTTTTCCCCCAGGTCAAAAGAAAAGGTTCAAGGAAAGAAACTAGAAAATTCAAGAGCTGGGAAGAAGGAAAAACGAATTTTTTTGCCTGTCCACATCCTCCTATCCTACTATCCTATTTTTTATTTCCATAATCCGTTCCAGGTTCTCTTAAAGTGATTTTATGAATTCATTGAAAAGCTCTACTTTTGCAGTATCCTTTTTTTTGATGAGAAAGGGTTCGATCTCTCTTGACAGTTCCTTTAAATTGAGAAGGTAGGATCAATCTTTTTGATGTCCTTCAACGAAAACAAAACAAAATCTTTAAAGTGTTCCTTATAATTCCAGGTATCTCATAATATTTCCTTTTGTTGCTAATTATAGCATCAAAAAGAAATATTTTAAAGTGCCCGGTAATTTTTTTTATTTTTTTTTTAAAAAACCAGCACGGTGCGTCAAAACGTCAAAACGGATTTTTCCTTGCCTGACACCTTTTCTCTTGACACCTTTTCTCTTACTTGACAACTTCGTACTTAAATAGTAACATTATTAAGCAATGAAAAAAAATTCATTTAAATTCGCATGTTTTCTTCTTATTCTACAAACCTTATTATCCTGGGTGGTCTTTATCGGGTGCTCATCCAAAGATGAAACCAGAGATTCTAATGAACAAAAGACAGTTAGCCCAATAATCCTGGGGGCTCCAGTACCCCGGGCCAGCGCATACGGTCAAAATGGAGAGCGGGGCATGATCCTGGCCGCAGAGGAAATTAACGCTGCTGGTGGAGTCAATGTAGGTGGGGTAAAACGTCCCCTTAAACTTGAAATAATCGACACCCGTGACCTGGAACCGGGTGTACCCACCAACGAAGTCCTCCTGGCTATCGAAAAATTGATTTTACAAAAGAAAGTAGATCTGATCGTGGGTGGTCCCTGTCTGTCAGAGGCCGGGATGGCAGCTATGGACCTATATGCCAGGTACGATACGCTGGATATCGTATCTATTGGCTGCTACACGCCTAGTTGGGATAAAAAGGTGGCTGGTAACCCCGAAAAGTACAAAAACTCCTTCAGGGTAAGCGGCAGTGTTAAAGCGTATATCAAAGAAGGGCTCGATTTGCTTCACCAAATCAAGGAAACGTTCGGTTTCGATAAGATTTTCATCTCTATAGACGACAGCCTCATGTGCCGCAAAGCTGCTGGAATAGTTGAAGACCTGGCTGCAAAAGACGGTTGGAAAATTGTGGGTAAAGACAAGCACCCCATTGGTACCACCGATTATTCAACCATGTTGATTGAGTGTAAAAAATCAGGGGCACAAGTCCTATTCATATGGGCCTATGCACCGGAAACCTCTATTCTCTTAAAGCAGTGGAGTGATATGGAGGTACCTGCCTTGCCAATCGGCTTTATAGGGGCCGCGGAAGACCCTGGCTTCTGGGATGCCACCAACGGCAAAGGTGCATATACTGTCGTTACTATCTCAGAGACCGGCAATGTACCCGGCAATGTAATGCCCGGGACCATGAAATTCTATAACGCCTATAAGAAAAGGTGGAACGTGGAGCCTCGAAGCACCGGGTGCGTCAGCTGTTATGAGAGCCTGTATCTTATAAAAGATGCCATTGAGAGGGCTGGAACTCTCAATAAAGATGCGCTTAGATCTGCCCTGGAGAAAAGTAATCTCCCGGCTGTTCGCGGCGTAATCAGGTTCGATAAAAATCACCAGGTAATCTATGGCTATGACCCCAACAAGAGCGTACTGGGGTGTTGGGTACAATGGCAGGATGGAAAAAGAGTCTGTATCTTTCCTAAAGCTGCTGCAACCGGTGAAATAAAGATGCCCCCCTGGTTGAAAACACTTTGATGGTGGATAACCTGACAACTGCCCCGGCAGGGCAACCGGTTTTCAATGGACATATTAATATACGGAACAATTAACAGCGTCACCTTAGCCCTTATAGCCGTCGGATTTACCCTGGTTTATGGAGTAAGCAGGGTACCCAATTTTGCTCATGGCTCTATATATGTCCTGGTGGGATTTTTGACATGGACGTTTATAAACGACTTGAAAATAAATTATTTACTTGCCATCCTTTTCTCCCTGGTAATCGCCGCAATGATCGGTCTTTTTATTTATCGCGTCATACTTATACGCCTGAGGGGCATGCCCACATCAGAGATCATCGCCTCTTTTGCAGTGGGCTTGATAATACTGGAAGGCTTGCGTATGCAAGGCATCGGGGGGTTCAAAGGCTTTATCGGACCATTTTATGTACTGCCGCCATTTGTCGAAGGAAAAGTAAATATATTCGGTATATTTGTGGATTTCCAGAGACTCATCATCCTGGGAATAGGACTGGCAATAGCTCTATTGCTGTGGGTCTTTACCCACCATACCAGGATCGGTTTATCCCTTAGAGCTATCGCCCAGGACGAACAGGCTGCCATGATGCTGGGCATCAATTCCGATCGAACCGCAATGATATCCCTGGCTGTCGGTTCTGCCCTGGCCGGATTGGCTGCGGTGACGATCCTACCTCTTGGCAATGTCACTGCCGAAGCAGGGTACAAAGTCCTGATTCACGCTCTTGCCATATGTATCGTCGGCGGTCTTGGCAGCTGGACAGGCTCAATCTTAGCTGCCTTTGCCATTGGATTCGCCACCAAAATCAGCACCTCCCTGTTCGGGGCAGTATGGGAATCGGTTGTGTTAATAGGAACCATAATCCTGATACTCCTGTTCAAACCTTCCGGCCTGCTGGGAAAACAAAAAGAACTTGAGGATCGAGTTTAAAATGAATGATGAATGATGAGTGATGAATGATGAAGAAGGTAGAACGGCGAAAAAAGAGACTGGACAGGAGCATTAAAGTCAGAAGCGAAGGCCTGTATGGCCTTTCTTCATGGCGAGAAATGGCCTATTTGCTCCTACCCGGAGCACTCTTCCTGGTGGGTCTGCTGCTGTTACCCCTGGTGTTGGATATGTACTGGCAGAAAGTTTTATGCGGTGCTTGCATCTATGCGCTGCTGGCTTTGGGTTTTGATTTTTTGGCCAGTTGGGTGGGGCTTGTCTGCCTGGGCGGTGCACTCTTTATCGGGACCGGCGGCTACATCTCCGGTCTCCTGGATGCAAAGTTGGGACTGCCAGCACTTTTTTCTATTCCCATCGCTGCAGTGGGAGGAGCATTCATTTGTACGCTGTGTCTACTGCCTTGCCTGAGATTGCGAGGTATTTATTTTGCCATTGTCAGCTTTATGTTCCCCTTATTTGCGGTCCATATCATCGTGGCCCTTAATGCGTTCGGGGGAACAGAAGGTATCAGTGCCCTGTCAATCTTTCCCAACATCTGGATTGAACAATACCTGGTACTGGCAATCCTTTTAATCTTTTTATTTGCCATAAGAAGATTGGTCAAAGAGGACTTCGGTCTTATCTTGCGGGGCATAAAAGATAACGAACAAGCAGTCAAGGCCTCTGGTATCAATATCACCAGGTACAAGGCCGCGGCAGTGTTCATCGCCGCGTTAATCGGCTGTTTTGGCGGGGCCTACCTGAGCCACCTTTACGGCTGGTTAGGGGTGTCGCTTTTTGCCATGGATTTCTCTATACTGCCCATCGCTGCCAGTGTGATGGGAGGAATGGGCTCCCTGGCCGGCCCGGTTCTAGGGGCCCTTATTTTAACCCCCCTGTCCGAAGCATTACGCGGGTTCGGACAGCTCAGGGTGGTCCTCTATTGCGTGATATTGATCGGATTCATGGTCTATAAGCCTGAAGGGCTGTTTAACTATTTCAAACGTAAATACCACCAGTTCGAACGCTGGGAAGAGCTTTAAACATGAGCGAATCGCCGATTCTTGAAGTTAAAGGTATCAGTAAATCATTTGGTGGCATTAAGGCAGTGTGCAATGTAAGCCTTAAATTGTATAAAGGTGAAGTCCTGGGAGTGATTGGCCCCAACGGGTCTGGGAAAACCACACTGGTGAACCTGATCACAGGCTTTGTTAGCGCCAATACAGGAAAGATTTTTTTCAAAAGTAAGGATATTACTGGGTTAGCCCCATATAAAATTACCAATCTCGGCCTCACCAGGACTTTCCAGGTAATGAGGCCATATCACACTCTTCCTGCCTATAAAAACCTAGTGGTTCCTTTAAATTCACCCCGTGTCCAGGGAACCAGGGGCGGGAAATTCGGTGACAGGGATACGGTAGCCATAGATATTTTGGAAGAGCTGGGATTTGAGCGTGATGCCCGCGTTCCCTATAAACCTGCCAGTTCGCTGCCTCTGGGGTATCTCAAACGTCTTGAAATGGGCAGGTGCATCGCTCTTAAACCTGAAGTCATTATATGTGATGAAATCTTCTCAGGTCTCAGCATGTCAGAGATAGCCTCTATGATTCCCCTCCTGGAAAAGCTGCAGAAGGAAGGTATCACCATGATGATGATCGAACATCGGTTAAGAGAACTTTTCAGACTAACCAACCGGGTGATGGTAATGAATTTCGGTGAAAAGATTGCCGAAGGGAGACCAGGGGAAATCATGGAAAATCAAGAGGTTAAAGAGGCTTATATCGGGACGGAAATATCATGACCGCCTTATTGGAAATCAACGACCTGATGGTTTTTTATGAAAATGCACTGGCCATTAATAATGTAACGCTTCACTGCCAGGAGGGAAAAATAACCGGGATTTTCGGGGCCAACAGCGCCGGGAAATCCACGATAATGTATACCATTTCCGGGATAATCCTGGACCAGAAGAAAAAGGAGGAAATGAGAGGTGGGGAAAAAATTACTGTTCTTGGCAGCATCTATTATGACGGGAAAAACATCATATCCATGGAACCCAGTGACAGGGCAAAGAAAGGGATTATCCTCTGCCCGGAGCGGCGCAGGATCTTTGCTGAAAGCACTGTATTAGAGAACCTGAAGATCGGCGGCATCCTGGCTGCACGGGAACAGGCGAAGCAGACACTTGACTATGTTTTTACTATTTTTCCGGCACTAAAAGAATTAAAAAAAAGGCCCGGTGGTTTTCTCAGTGGTGGGGAACAGCAGATGCTGGCTATCGGCAGGGCCCTGATGGCCCAGCCCAGGCTGCTGCTGTTGGATGAACCCCTGCTGGGACTGAGCCCAAAACTGGAGCAAACGCTTGTCAAAGCAATCAGGGACATCAACGCGCAAACAGGAGTTACTCTGCTAATCGCCGAGCAATATGCCAGACCTATCCTGCCTATTATCGATCAGGGTTATGTGCTGGAAAACGGGGGAGTCGTGCTGCAAGGAACTTCCAAAGAGCTGATGGACAACCCGGATGTAAAATCCGCATACTTTGGAATTTAATACCGATTGAGGAGATTGTTATGGGAAAATACGACGAGCTGGTAATCGACGGTTTTGAGAGGGCGTGCGCGAAATACCCGGACAACACCGCCATCGTATATCTTGGAGAGAAATTCTCCTATATAGAGATAAAAAGCTTGGTGGATAGATTTGCCACCGCATTATTTGATTTAGGTGTCAGGAAAAACCACAAAGTTATGCTTTATATTTCCAACTGTCCCCAGTTTATTATCGGGTATTTCGCGGCCCAGCGGGTGGGGGCGGTTCCGGTCCCGGTTTCTCCTATCTACACCCCTCATGAAATAAAATATCTAATCAACGATTCCGGGGCAGAAACGGTCTTATGCCAGGATACAAACTTTAGATATATTAAAGAGGTATTCTCCATGACCTGCTTGAAGTGGGTTATTGTTACAAATTATGTTGATTTGCTCCCTTTATATAAGAAGGTATTCGGTGCTTTATTTGACCTGGTGCCCAGGGGTTCTGTGGAAAAGAGTAATAATGTACATTCCTTTAAGAAGCTGATCAAAAAATATCCGGCTCAGCCGCCTAAACTTGAGATCAATCCAAAAGAACATCTGGGCTATATACTCTACACCGGCGGGACCACTGGTTTTCCCAAGGGCTGCATTTCCACCCATACCGGTATCGTGTCCTTTGTCAACGAGATTAGAGATGTAGGCGAAGGTTATATTTCCGATGGAAAAGAGGTGTTTATAATGGTCAGCCCTCTTTTCCATCAGATGTCACAGGGGGTTATCCTGGGAATGGTTTTAACCAGGGGAAATACCGCGGTATTGATGCCCATCCCGCAGGTGGACTCAATCCTGGCAGCCATACATAGGTACAAAGGAACTCTCTTTCTTGGTGCCCCTACCCTTTACCGGATGATTTTGGAAAATGACAGGCTGGACCAATTTGATCTAAATTCCCTGAAGTACTGCTGGAGCGGCGGAGATGTACTTCCTTTGGAGGTATTCAAACGGTGGAAAGAGAAATTCCATGTACCCATTTACCAGGTATACGGGTCAACAGAGGTTGGCTTTACCGCTATGAGCCCCCTGGACCGGGAACCTGTGCCGGGAACCATCGGCGTGCCGCTGCCGTCCAGGGAGACCTTGATTGTAGACCCGGAGACTTTAGAAGAAGTCCAGCCGGGCACACCCGGGGAGTTATTGGTTACATCCCAATATATTTCCACAAGTTATTGGAAAAAGCCTAAAGAAACTGCCCTGTCGTACGTGGAGATAGACGGGAAAACCTGGTACCGGATGAATGATTATGTCAAGATGAACAGCGACGGTCAACTGGTCTATGTGGATAGAAGTGCCGACATCATAAAGTACAAGGGCTACCGCGTATCATGCTCTGAAATTGAGGCTGTATTACAGGACCATAAGGCTGTCATCGGTGCATGTGTGGTAGGTGTCCCGGACCCCAGGGTGGGTGAACGTATCAAGGCAATTGTCGTGCTTAAGGAAGATGTAAGGGGTGTCAGCGGGTACCAGTTGACAAAATGGTGCAGGGACAGGCTGGCTCCTTATAAAGTGCCCCATTACCTGGAATTCAGGGATATGCTGCCAAAATCCAAGGTGGGCAAACTCCTGAGAAGAGAGGTAAGGGACGAGGAACGAAGAAGAATAAGCAAAAAAATATAACCCCATTAATTCTTCATTAATCCGGATAACCTATTGTTTGGGCGAAAAGCATACGCTGTTGAGGCCGAAGTTTGAACTCCCTGGCTGTTTTATCCCTATTGCAATTGTGGAACCAGGCTGCCAAACCTTGCGAAGCGGCGAACAGGTAAACGTTTGAGTCAATGAGGCCTGTAGCGACATAATAATAAGACTTCTGGACTTCCGGGTCCCCTATGTGTGGGTCCGGCTGCCAGTCTGCTGTAATATACCTGGTAAGGTCCACAACATAAAAGATATTTACCGGAGCTTTAGCTGCACTGCCCCTGCCAGCCCTGGCGCGAAAGTCCCCGCGGACAACCGGAGTCAGACGGTGCGGAACCGCCTCATAGAGGTAGACTCCCCTGGCCATGGCAACGTAAAGGTCGATCTCCTGTGAGTTACTGGCAGATGCAGCAGTTCTTCCTGGCTTTCCAAATGACGCTTTCTCCCGGTTCACACCGAATGCCGCCCAAAGAAGATTGGACAGTACCTGGGCAGGGAGTTCCCTCGAACTGATGCTGCGTATCGTCCGTCTTTTCTCCAGGGCGGCCAGAACCGACTTGCCGCCGTCCTTCTGGGGCTTCATAAGATTGATCGGTTGTAGGTCCTGGGGAAAGCCGGAGGTTGTGCCGGCCAGCACTGTGACAGCCGGCAACGTCTTTACGAAAGTCCTGCGATTCATCCTATTCTCCTTTCTAACGTTTTTTTAATAAAAAAAGAGTATTTGTTCTTCACATTTTCTATTTTACTTGAAATTAAATGACAAATCAACAATTGAATGCAGCCCACCACATTGTGAGCACAGCGAACTAAGTTCCTGTTTTATCAAACTTAACTACCAGTCCCCCAATCATGACAAACTTTACCCGTTCAAGTTCGGAAATATCTTTGAGAGGGTCACCTTTTACCGCAAACGTCATTAATGGCATCCCGAATGGCGAGGTGAGCATAAAAAACATCTGCATCTCCTGCTATTCGTAAAGTGGTCCAACCAGCATTAAGTAAATCCTGGACAACTTTTAATCCCTGGAGAGCCTTGTCTGCTGAAGACCGCCTTAAGTGATCAACCTGGTAATCGTCAGTCGCAATTAATGGATGTACATGAGCATCGATCAGCCCGGGTAAAATGGAATAATCGCTGAGATCAATAATCTCTGCCTTCGCTGGTATTTTACTTCTGGTTGTTACAGCCAAAATTTTTCCGTTTTTTATTACAATAACCCGGTTTATTAAGGGGGTATCCCCGCTGCCGTCGATTAATTTCCCGCAAATAATCGCTGTTGTTTGAGAAATTGCCAGACTACAAGTGAAAATAAAAGAACTAATGAATATTAGAATTTTTTCTTTTCCCATTTGCACACCTGCTTTACCTTTTATAACTTAATCATTTTATCATCAATCAATTTTTCCAACAAGGGAAAGCGGGTGTAAAAGTATGGTTACCTATGGCAAAATCTTGCCATTTTCTGGCAGAATATTTTTTTACCTGTTCCCTTTCCCCTTTCCCCTTTCCACCTTTCCACGCTGGAGGCATTGGGCCATTGCGCCATTGCGCCGCAGGCCATTGCAAATAAGGCGATCCTCTGGTAAAATTATCTTTCTAAAGAAATAGTAGAAAAAATGATTATCTTTACATCATGATGAGAAGCGCATGAAACAGGACATCCGTGACCACGCGTTTGAGAATATCAGTGAAGAAAAAGCAGCTGCGTTGGAAGACACTCTATGGTGGCTGCAAGGCCGAAAATACATCATTCGAAATTATCTGCAAGCAGCCATTAAGACAAAAAAAATAGAAAAAATAATGGATGTTGGCTGTGGGTCAGGTGGTAATTTCGATGTCCTGGCTGAATTTGCCAAAGTCGTTGCTGTTGAGCGCTCACACCCGTTGGTAATGCGAGCCCGTGCCCGGGGAATTGCAGAGGCTGTGTATGAAAAAGATTTTTTTGATCTACCTGATTACGATAAAATTGACCTATTCACGTTATTCGATGTCCTGGAACATATTGAATATGATTTTGAGTTTTTCAAAAAAATAAAGCAAATTGCACCACCTAACCATATGTTATTGCTCAGCGTTCCTGCCTGCCAATTTTTGTACAGCGATCACGACCGTCTCCTGCACCACTATAGGCGATATTCCAGGAAAACGCTTCATGCTTTATTAAGGGACAATGGATACGAAATTACCCGGAGTAGTTACTTTATGTTTTTTCTTTTTCCTTTTGCCCTATTCTCTCGGTTCAAAGAGAAAGTAATGCGATTATTCAAGAAAAAGCAAACCAGTGTCAACGTTGGAGAGGTGCCCAATTGGCTCAACCGAATCCTAACCAAAATACTGGATATGGAGTCCCGGTTTTCCAGGCATTTTAGTTTTCCTATTGGTTTATGGATTTTTGTATTGGCAAAATCAACAACACCTGACCACCGCATGCACACAGGTCCTGATCCCCGGGGCTGAAGGGAAATTAGATTTATTTAGGGACATAGATATCCCACTCCTGGTGCATGACGCCGTGTAAGACCAGGGGAATAGGGGTAACAAACCGGCCCTTCCGTTTGTAAATACCTCTCATTTTGCTCAGGAAAAAACTTTCTTTTTTTCTTAAGATAATGGCGCTGAATTGTTTTTTACGGATGGCTTTTCGGAACTTTCGGCTGATGATACCTTTGGCCTTAATACTGACACCCCCCCTTGAATAACCAAAACTCACCGCTGTCATATGGGCGAAGGTCTTTTTTCCTGCCAGGGTAGGAATATATCCAAATTGGGTGACCAGTACATCTCCCTCAAAGCTGGCAATTAAATCGACGAATTTTTTATTCCATTGGTAATGTTTTTTGGTGGGAATAAGGGACAACGGGTTATAGATGAGAATACCGAAATGAACGGCGATCAAGAGAAAGGCAAAGTAGACTCCTTTTTTGTTGCCTGCCCCTATGTCTTGCTCAAAATACCAAAATGAGACAGCTCCCAGTACGGAGAGGCATAAAAGTATCGGCATCAAGACGTTTTCCGCTCCTCCGCCATGGGCCCGCGACGCCCAGGAAATCCCAAACGCGGCAATGGAAAAAAACAGGTAAAAAACAACCCGGGAACGAAGGTCGTTTTTACCTTTAAAAGCTTTGAAAAACAAATAAGGCCCTATCAGCACAAGAACCGGTGCATGCAGGAGCAAATCCCGGAAGATCAAGGTAATCAGGAAACTGCGAAATCCATGAGAAAGAGGGAATTTATAAACATAAAAGAGGAACCAGCCGTCTGAAGCCTGCTGGAAGTAAAGAATAGTAATAAAGGTCAACAGACAAAAAGTCAGCGTAAATTTTAAAAATTTCTTAAAATTTTGCAGCAGCAGGAAAAGTCCCATCATTCCTACCATGGGAAGGGCTTGCTGTTTGGTAAACACGGCCAGGTAAAATACAAAGGCGCTTAAATAAATTGAATAAGGTTTCTTTCCGGTCCGTAAAATATAGACCCCCAAAAACATCAAAAAAACAAAAACGGCATCTACCCTCACCATATCGAAATAACAGCGCACAAAGGGATAAAAGGAGGCATAGAAGCCGGCGGCCACCAGTGCGTAGAAGTTTGAACCCGTCTCATATTTTACCAGCCGCCAGATGAGCACCAATACCAACATGGAACTCACTAAAGACACCAGTCGGGGAATAAGAATATGCACCCCGAAGATTTTCATAAAAAAAGCCGAAACATAAGAATAAAACGGTGGATAGAGAAAGGGGGTAAAATCCACTGAGGGTGGTCCGTACAATTGGTTTCCCTGCAAAATCCAACGGGAATGGTCCATCACCGCCCCCTCTAACCAAGACAATTGGTAAGGAAACCCTATCCGTAAGACCGAGGTGATAATAAAGACAACCAAATAAAGCAGTGGGAAAATCAGCATCAGGTGCCTCGCCTCCGCTTGATCGATAACCTCTTTCAATTTTCCTGTTGATAACCACTTGACCTTCATGTGCTGCTCCTTTTTCAATTTTTAGTTTCAATGGCTTTTTCTTCTCTCAACGTCCTGAGCAAAGAAATTTCAATAAAGGCATAGTGTACCCCAAACTGTGGGAAATTGCAAGCACAGATAAATGCTACAAAAATAAATAAACTCCATGTGAAATGTACTTGATAATAAAGGGACAGGCCAGAATGTTAGGTTCGGAATGGCACAAAAAAATGGCGCAGGCCAGTCAAAACAAAGAAATAAAATTAAAGATTTATAAATCTTTAATTTTCAAGACTCTCTCTAATTCAGCATTCCAGTAAAAAAAGGTTAAAGTATTATCAATTTTAAACAAAGATTTAGAAATAATGCTATATAAGAAGGCGGGGGTGTAAGATGAAAATGTTGAGAATAAAATCAGTGATGGCAGGAATTTTACGTTTCCTGCTGCCTTTTGGAAGTAATCCTGAAATAGAAAGAAAGGATTTAATTAATAAAAAAAAGGAGGCAACCAAACGGTAATGTCAAAAGTTTTATGAAAAAATTAAACACAGGAGATAAATATGATGAAATCTCTTTCTACAAACCCAAAGGTACTTTTATGTACCAAATACAGGAAATCCTCGGGTGGTTTCGTGGACATGTTGGGATATAACATTAAGAAGATAATCATTGGTCCAAGTCTACCACGGGATTCGAGTATTGGTTTAAGATTTATCAAACAAAATGTGCCTCAGGTAGAGATTCTTGAATTTCCCCAATGGCAGCAATATGTTAATAAGCTAAAGGAGGGTTGGGATATAGTTGGGTTCAGCTTCTACCAGGACGAGATTGATGATATCGAAAGGATGGCGGAAGAGGCGATGCGATATAATGTTGGTGAGCTATGGGCAGGTAACTATGGCGCGCTGGATGAGAAGGTACCCAGTATCGTAGATCGTGTCTTTATTGGACCCGCTGAAGATCACTTTGCCAAACTTTTTGGTTGCCGCGTCCTTGACGATCAGATTGAACATCCCTCGATTACATTTCAATTTAATCTCAGACCAATAAAAACATCTCTTTTGAAATTAGGTTTCCTATATACTAAACGTGGCTGTCCTTTTAAGTGTATTTTTTGCCAGACACCGACGTTCGAAAAAAGGCTCTTCAACATCAACATCGAGAGTATTGAAGAGGTGCTGATCACATATAAGAGGATGGGAATCAACCACCTTGTTGTCACGGATGAACTCTTCGGTGCCGATCATCAGTTTACGGAACAAATCACCGAACTTTTTGCTCGTTATAAATTTTTTTGGTTTGCCCAGTCGCGGGCCTCACTTTTCTCCCGACATCTGGATACCTGGTATGATAGAGGTTTAAGGGCCCCCTCAATCGGGGCGGAAGCCATGAATCAAAATGCACTTAATAATGTCGATAAGCTGCAACGTGTGGAGGAAATAGTGGAATATGCTCGTCGCACCAAAGAGAAGCCAGGAATGTACCGGATGGTCAATTATATGATCGGTTATGAAAATATGACCGCTGAGGAAACACTCGAAGATATTATGAGAATTAAGGAATTGGGGTGTGAAGCCCATGGTATAAATATTCTCACTCCCTTTCCCAAAACCCCACTTTGGGATAGAATTGAGTCCAAGTATGGTATCTTCGAACGGACCTACAGTAAGTACGATACCAAACATCTGGTCTGGAATCACCCGCATATATCTCCGACTCAGATGCATAAACTTCATAAAAAGGCAATACGTAGTCTCAATAATCCCTTTAAAACCTATGGCAGGTTCATTACCAGTTTCCTCATCGGCGAACAGGCA
The DNA here is from genome assembly GCA_011772425.1 of Candidatus Aminicenantota bacterium. Lineage (GTDB taxonomy): Bacteria > Acidobacteriota > Aminicenantia > UBA2199 > UBA2199 > JAKAGC01. The sequence goes on along the minus strand of WVZO01000239.1, from coordinate 24,350 downwards.
AGAAATCAGTAACATCAATCGCGCTTGCCCTTCTGAAGGGGTTTTTGTGCACAAGGAATCTCAGAGGGTGTCCCGACTACACTTATGCTCACCGGAGTAGGGAGGGGTGTCGCACCGCTTTTCTCCGCCGCAGTAGGTGGTTCCCTAAGGGGAGTAGTGAAAAAGGAGAAAAAGGGGACAGAAAAAGGGGACAGTCAAGAAAGTCTTTCTTTCGCAGCTCCTTTATACGATTAATATTATTTTTGGAAAATCTTTTGTGCATTTCTTATAGAACTCCCTTTTATAGTCTTCATACCTGGTTTCAATATTGAACAACGTAATATACTGTAAAGAATCCTTTTGATCTTCTGTTAATTCAAGGTCACTGGCCACCGCCAACTTATGGAGATCATGGATATAAGGAACATTTTTATCCTTTACTTTAATATAGTAGGCTTTTAACAGTTTTTCCAGGGCCAAATGGCCGACAAATAATGACCACATATATTCTTTGGATTTAAACATATTTAGCATTGATTTGTAATTTGCATCGGACAATTTAACCCAGTGTTTTATTAGTTCTTTTTTTGTCATCATTCATTCTTTTTGTTCATTTTCTGTTCATTGCCAAAATGATATTACCTCTTTTACCTGGATTTGTCAATACAAAGGACCGTTACCTCAGGGCTGCGTCAAAATCTAATGATGAATTGTGAATTGGTATGAATCCAGGGACGGAACGTTGAAATTTGGATTTTTCCATATTGTTTCGGATTTCGTGCTTTGTGCTTCGGATTTCCCCCGAAGGGGGTTAGAAGGTATGAGAAGAAAGCACCAAATTCCAAACAATTTAGGAGAACTCTTCAAAGGGAAAAAGCCGCCTGTTACCTTTTTTCATCTTCTCTTTCTTCTGCCGGAGGATGTTCTCCCATGCTATAAAGTACCCGGCGCAAATTGACTAAACCTTCCCTATTTAGTTGTAGGGTCTCGACGGTTGCCCGGCCTGTGGGAGTTAACCCGATAATTAGCGTAAAATCTTCATTCCAGGTAAAATGCTCCTGCCATCGCTGCTGTCTCGGATGGAAAAGGGGAACAAATTCACCGCTTACAGGATTACGTCCCTTTGTTTTCGTGTATCTATGATTATTGCACCCCTGACAGGCTAACGCCAGATTGTCCAAACCAGTTTCACCTCCACCACTGACAGGGATAATATGTTCAACTGAAAATGCCTGGGTTGAAAATCGAGCTTGACTCCGGCAGTACTCACAACACCCATGAGCACGTTCAACAATGATGTGTTTTAGTTCAGCGGGAATGTATTCTTTAACCATTAGCAGGGGTTCGAATGCGCAGGTCTTCCATCAGCGCAGTAAGCGAAGTCTGACGAATACGAGCCAATTCTTTCAAATATTCCACACGCGCTGCATCCAGTTTCTCAACCTGGTCGGTTATGCGTAATAATTCATCATACTCTCCAGGAGTAAGTGTTTCTGACTGGCGTTTAGCGATAAGTTCATCGTAACGTTCCTGGATATCGGGTGGTACACCCTGATTGATTTTTAACAGCAATTCAGATTCATCCTTGGATAAACCCGGTGCTTTTTGGTGTGCCTGAAATGCGATGATATGGGAAACAAACCCTTCCAGTTCAGATGGACTTAACTGCTTTACGGCTTGCATCAGATCATCGGTGGATAATTGTGCTTTAACCTGAACCGTTGGCATTTTTCACCTCATAAAAACTTAACATTTCATTCCTGGTAAAATATAGCTTGAATCGCTAAAAATGTCAACTCAACGTTTTTTTTCGACTATCCTTTTTTTTCAAGCAAACGAAAGATTTTCTTCCAGGAGAGCGGACCCGCCCCTGGTGTTAATATTTATTTCTTGAACATATTGTTTATTTCAGAGCCACTGCGTTCTTTTCTGTTGTTCTATTATCAATAAATTAATCCCTTTCATTTTCCATCCTTATGATTTTAAGTGACAGGCGAGATGGACCACCGGTGGCCTAGGATGAAGCGGCTTCGGAGGCCTGGTAAGAAGAAGGCAAGCGGTGAAATTTTTCTTTGAAACATTTGGTAAAGTAAGGGGTGCTGGAAAAGCCCACTTCAAAAGCCACTTCAGTAACATTGCCAAAATTGGCTTTCAATAATTGAGCCGCCCGTTTGAGCCGATACGAGCGAATGAACTCAATGGGAGATTCACCGGTTAAGGCCATGACTTTCCGGTACAGGGTGGCCCGGCTCATGTACAGCTTCTTACACATCTCTTCTACGTTGAATTCCGGTTCTGATAAATTCTTATCGATGATATCCTGTAATTCTTTTATAAATTCCTGGTCGATGGACGATACAGAGATTTCGGCGGGCTGCAGGACCATTTGCCGCTGAATTTTCAACTGCAGCTGAAGGCGCAGGTCGATAAGATTCTTAATACGGGCCTTCAATATGGTGGTATTGAAGGGCTTGGTGATATAATCGTCGGCCCCGGTTTCCAATCCCTGGATAACACTATCTTCCGACGCTTTGGCAGTTAAAAGGACAACAGGAACATGACTGGTGTTGACGTCCTTTTTTAGCACCCTACACAACTCATACCCATCCACTTCCGGCATCATGATATCACTGACAATGAGATCGGGAATGATCTCTTTGGCTTTATCGATGCCTTCCCTGCCGTCTGCGGCTTCCACCACGCTGTATTGCGGTTCAAGAGCACCCCGGATATAGTCCCGCATCTCGGCATTATCTTCCACTACCAGGATGAGGTTTTTCTCTATTTCTTTTTCAATTTTCTCTTCGCCTTCTACTCCAACGTCTCCTTCCTCTTCCGTTTTCACTTCTATTTCTTTTTCAATATCAAGCCTGGAAGGTTCCGGGGTTTTACCGGGTTTTGCGGGTTCGGGTTCAGATGGAACAGCATCTTCTACTATATCCTCGGGTTTCAGATGCGCCTTACCCAGAGGAAGGCGGATAATAAATTCCGTGCCGCTGTTATCACCGAGCTTACTGGTAACATGGATTTCGCCGTGATGAAGGGACACCAGTTCTCTGGCTAAGGCAAGACCGATGCCGGAACCTTTACTGCCGCGTTCATCAGGGCCTTTTGCCTGGTAAAAGCGTTCAAAAATGTGTTCCAGTTGATCTTGCGGGACTCCTATGCCCGTATCGCGAACCGATATATCTACCGACCCTGAGGGAAAATTTGGCCCTGCTGCTGGACCTTCCGTTACCTTAACAGTTACCGTAATCTCCCCGCCGGCAGGGGTAAATTTAAAGGCATTGATAAGAAGATTACAGATGACGTCTTCCAGCTTCCCCGGGTCAAAATAAAGGGTAATATCTTCGCTTTCGGCGTGAAATTTTAAATCGATTTTATTTTGAGTGCTTGCCAGCTCAAAGGAGGCCAGGACACCTTTTAGAAAGGAGACGATTTGTTGCGGGTGGGCTTGCAGTTTTATCTTGCCGCTGTCCAGTTTTGAGAGGTCCAGTAATTGGTTAATCAGGGTGAGCAGCCGCTGGGAGTTGCGAATCATCAAATTGATTTGTTTGATCTGTTGTTTGCTGCGGCTGGTGGAAAGCATTTGTTCCAGGGGGCCCATAATCAATGTCAGGGGGGTACGGAATTCATGGGAAATGTTGGCAAAAAACCGGGACTTCACCTTATCCATCTCTTTGAGTTGTTCGGATTGTTCTTCCAGCTGTATATTTTTTTCTTCGATTTCTTTGGTTCGTTCTTTTATGATTTTTTCCAGCCGCTGTTTTTCCAGTTCCAGCTTCCTGGAACGCCACCTGACGGTAAAATAAATGATCAGTAAAAACCCGACAACATATAATGAATACGCCCACCAGGTTTGGTACCAGGGGGGAAGCACTTTAAACAGAAACACATCTTCCCGGCTGACATGACCGTATACATTTTTAGCTTGTACCCGGAAACGGTGAATACCGGCATTAAGATTGGTGTAATCTTTCCGGGTTTCCGATGTCCAATCCGACCAATTTTCATCGTACCCTTCCAGTAAAAACCGGTACGTGGTGGCAGATTCATTCTCAAAAAAAGGCGCGGCAAATTCAAAACGAAGGTTTCTCTCTTTATAGGGAATAATAGGAAAGGAAGGTTTGGATTTTGGTTGAATATCTTTGTCTATTTTATAACCATTAAAAATTTCTTCTTTTCCATTGACCACTGCCCTGCGGATAAAGGTTGAGAACTCTTGCCGGTAATTTTTTTTAAAGGTTTTATCGTAACAGATCAGGCCGTCATTACTGGCGAACCAGATGACATTCCCACCCGGATCAGGGTAGATGGTGTTGACCTGGGTATCAGGAATCCGGTTAAAGGGTTCCCGCTTGATCATAAATGTTCCATCGGTTTTGGGAATGGCATGAAAGTTTTCGGACAGGGAATGAATCCAGATGTTTTTCTGTTTGTCTTCTGCAATTCGGAAAACAGATCTTGCTTTGTCCCCGCCGGCGAATTGATCTCCCAGGGTCAAATCCGGGATAAAACGTTTTTTGGTTTTATCGAAACGAAATACGCCTTTTCTGGTGGCAAACATGACATGACCTGCTGCCATAAAGACATGGATTTCTTCGGGAGGGAGGCCATGGGATTTATCATACGGGGTTGCGGTTATTGCCGGATGGAGGCCATTGGCTGTGAAATCGACATATAAAACGCCTTTGGTTAAAGTGCCCAGCCATAAATTCCCACTTTCCTCTTCCACAATGGTGCGAATTTCTTGAGTAATATTTTCAAATTTATGCTCATTGTCCCAATGGCGCTGACTTTGTCGGCTTTTCCGATACAGCGATACCAATCCATACGCCGTCCCCACCCAGATGCGGTCCGGATCCTGTTGAGAGCGGCATAACACAAAAGATATTCCTGCCGCCAGTTCCCGTTTACTGCTGCCGTTGTTTTCCAAATGAAAAACCCCATCGCTCGTAGCTGCCAGTAGAGAATCATCCAGGGAAAGAAGACTCCAGCAATGACCGGACATTCCCGGAACAAGGTGGAATTTTTTCGTTTGAGAGGTGAGCCCATACAACCCAGAGTCGGTGCCGGCATATAGATCTTGCTGGTGCCGGGTAATCGATGAAACAAGCCCCTGTAAGCCGGAACGTTTATCATAGAAAAAAAAAGGGGAGGCGTATTCGAGCCTTGATACTCCTTTGCTCAGGGCCAACCACAGGTTACCACGGTTATCCTCGAAAACATCCCTTACATTGTTATTTTGCAGCCCGGAGGATTGATTAAAAATGTATTTCAAGTGCCCATGGCTATCCATGATAACCAGACCGCCAAGGCGTGATGCCAGTGCAAAATCACCGGGAGAGGAGGACAGCCGGATACCACGGTATACTTTATTCTTAATCAAGTAATCCTCTACTTCTGTTGGAAAAGGTCGCCGTTGGCTGCCAGCATAAAGCCAAAACCCCTTTGAAATGGTTCCAATGAGAAGCGTCTCGGAATCGTAGGGGACCAACATATATATCTTATCTTTAGAGAATACCTCACCTCCCGGGATCAATTGCAGCGAATCATTAACCATTTGCATCAGCCCCCATGGCCTCTGTTGGACAAAAAACTTCCCCCCACACACAAATGATCTGTTGAAAAGACAGTTCGGTTCCGCTTCCCATACTCTCATTTTTTTTTGCCTGGAATTCCAGCGGAATATCAGCTTTGAGGTCCAAAAATATATGCCCTCTTTCGTGTAATGGGTTCGCCAAACTTTAGAAAAATTTCTTTTGTCAGAACTTAGATGCTCCATCAGTGATACATACTGAAGCATTCCTTTTGAATTCGGGGTTAGGAATCCGATTTCACCATTCCCGCCAATGTAAAGCGTACCCTCCTCATCCATTGCCATGGAGCGTACCGTGCGGTTGGGTATTTTAATATACCTCCGGGAAACACCGTCATATTCCAATAGTCCCCCCAGGTTACCCACGTAAATAATGCCGCGCCGGTCTTGCAGAACACACCAGTTCGAGGGTTGGAGATCGCGATCCTGGGTACTGTAGTTACGAAAATACTTAAAACCGGGATTTATATTATATCCTTTTTGGGATTCGGGGAAAGTGAACCCCCAAAAAGAGAGCATAACGGTTAAGAAGCAAAGAACTTGATTAACGTTTAAATGTAACATATAACGGATAAGTGAATCATTAATCCGTATAAACGGGTTCATCTTCTTGAAGGGTTACATTCTGTGACTCTAAAACGCCTGGTCCTGTTTTCGATTCCTTTGGCTTTGCCACTCTCAGTTTCCATTCGGGAACCCTCCCCGGGATTCCTAATATGGTTTCACTTTCCCTGTGGAATATACGCAGGTTTATTGCTCCTGAGGGAATGAAAGTGAAATCAGCACTTTTTTGAGGGTCAACTGGTTGAAGTGTAACTTTGCAAGCCGGCAGTTCACCAGGCGCATGATCTAAGTCGATAACCAGATACTCCTTATCAGGAGGTGCAGTAGAAGAGACTTCAATCTTTATGTTGTCTTGCTCTTTAACAATATGATGATGAGTAATTTGATGCTTACGATGAAGAATTTTAACATCCCTGGCCGTTTTAAATTCGTTAAAAACCGTAACATCAAACACTGATTTTGTCATTTTTTTCTCCTCCTATATCTTTGATGTTTTATATGTTGGGACTTAAGCCCTTTTGATGCTACTTCTTGCCCGTCCTCTAACAGCGACTCTGCCAATATTGATTCCTTTGTAGAAAATCCGTTTCTCATTTTCTGCCTCTTTAGCACTTTCCACGGCGGTGGAACCTTTTAAAACTCATAAACAATTTTAACCAAAGCAAGGGAAAATTTCAAGAAAAAAGTAAAAAAAATCTGATTAGGGGTGTACTGTTGAAATAGTGGATTTGGGGGGGAATTGTGAATCGGGAATTGGTCCCTATCTATCTTATCATTGAGGTTCGGTTTTCCCCGGAGCCGGGAGGATTTCCCGCAGGTAATAGCTAATCCCTCGTTTATGTGTCCAGTCGCGGGGGTAACCGAGAGAGACTTCTTCGAAGCGAACGCCATCTCGATAATGTGTTCCCCGCATATGCATATGACCATAAACCACCACAGAGACAGGGAAGCGGGTATGCCAATCCTCGGTGCGATGGGTACCGCACCATAACGAAAAGCGTGGGAATCGTCTTAAATTAGCCATATCCTGGCGAAGAGGAAAATGGTTGATCAATACCATGGGAATGTTGCGCCGGGATTCCCGTTGGAGCCGCTCTTCCGTATATCGGCAGCGTTCCGCACACCAGGCTGGCCGTGAAATGTAAGGATCCGGAAAGAGAAGTTCTTCATCCGTACAAACCACACCGGATTCGGCTGCCCACTCTACAGCTTTCTCTTCAGGAACATGTTGAGGCCGAAAACTGTAATCGTATAAAAGAAACATGGGAACCAATAGGTACTCCTGGTCCTGCTCCTCTGCGGCCCATATCACATAGGGGTCTTCAGGGGTTATTACACCAAAATCCCGGCATATGGATACCAACCGCCGATACCGCGCTTCTCCTACCAAATGATGAGGATGTGACGGTAATGACCACAAATCGTGATTCCCAGGCACCCATATGATCTGTTTAAACCGGGATATTAAAATAAGGAGCGCAAACTTTAAGTGCTCTTCCAGCTCCCCTAAATCTCCTGCCAGGATAAGCCAATCATCCGGGTAAGGGGGCAGCTCTTCCAGTGCCTGAAAGTTGACTTTATTGGCCAGGTGCAGATCACTAATCGCATAGAGTTTCATGATGGGAATAAAGTAAACGGCGTACGTACACATCCACCCCTTTAATTGACGGTTGGCGATGTTTGTGAAATCAGAAAAAAAAGGAATTAAAGTTCAAACCCTTTATTAAATTCCACTCTCCATTCCAGTTGAGAGAGTTTTCTTTCTTCGTTCAGCCTGTACTGTAACATCGGGTGCTTATCCAGCTCATTCCAGATTTCATCAAGTTTAGACTCATCTGTTGGCGTTAGGAAATAGATGGCAGCAGTGAGCCGGGTTAAGATGTTTTCATAGGGGAGTTCCCACTCTTTAACCAGACCCTTGTCTTTCAATTCATCCAGGTGCTTCTTTACCTCTATAATTTCAGGTACGTGCATAATTGACCTCCTTTTTATTCTTTATTGGAAATATATGTTTCCGATTATTGTTACCTGTCCAATGAAAGAGTATTTTAATTCATTTTAAGATAAAAATCAAGCTTCTGGTGAAGATAAAACGCAAAATAACGTGTTAAGTTTTAACGTTTAACTTGTTAACATCAGTTGGGTTTTTCCTTCGGTAATGACGTCGATTTTACCCATATCCATTTTAATCACTTTATCAGCCACGTCAAAGTAATGGTCATCATGTGTAATGGCGATAACGATTTTTCCTTTTTCTTTCATTCGTTTCAACAGTTCCCTGTAGAAGAATTTCCTGAATTCAGGGTCCTGGTCTGCGGCCACCTCATCGAAGAGATAGATGGGGCAATCTTCCAGGTAACACTGGAGCAAAGCTAACCGTTTTCGCTGTCCACCGGAAAGGTCAATGGTACTTAAGGAATCTGCTTCGAAGTTTACTTTGTCGTCCAGGCGCAATGTCTTTAAATACTCATCGCCTTCTTTTCGTTTCTCCTCATCACTAAGATCGATGTTATATAGTTTTTCAAAGAGGTGATAGCCGCTAAATACAGTTGAAAAATATTCGCCCAATTGGTAATTATTGACATCTTTGCCATCGACGTGAATACTTCCTTCATGGGGAATATACAGACCGGTTAAGAGTTTAGCCAGTGTGGTCTTACCGCTGCCATTTCCCCCGATAATAAAAACAACTTCTCCTTTCTTTGCATCGAAATCGACAGGTCCCACGGAAAAGGCTTCATCTTCTTCGTTTTCACTCTCATATTGAAATGTCACACCTTTGGCCTCGATATGATCAACATGTTTAACATTAAGTTCCAGTTTTTCCATTTCTTCGGGATCCAGGTTGGCGGGAATGTCCTTTATAAATTCCTTCACACGTCTCCATGCCACACCTATCTGCATAACCTGGGGAATGGTGGCTAATATACCGGTAATGGGTCCGATTAAATATAAAAGTATCATAATGAAACTTATTAGAGTAAACGTCTGTATTTGTGGAAATAATTTGGGTACGGCAAACCCCACGGCTCCCAGGATAGCAATCAGCATGGATTCTCCAATCATAAAGGCATTGATAAATTTGACCATGGCCACAACGGTTTTGTTGCGGAATTCATCGGTGGTTTTCTCGAGATCATCCCTATATTCTCTTTTTTTATTGAAGTGGATACTTAACTCCTTAAAACCATCAATCAACCCGTTAAGTAACCGCATAAACACATCCCGGGTATCTCTTGCCTCTTCCATGTAAACTTGTGCTTTTTGACTGACAATGTAATACAAGACGGTAATACAAAGGATTACACCGATTGTCACGATAGTTGCCCAGAAAGCAATGGTGGCAAGGAATAAAAAGCATCCCAATATAGTAATGAGACTGGTAAGCATGGTGACAAAGATATTGGCAGAGTTGCCGATTTGACCGGTATCGTCATTGATGGTGGCAAATACCCGCCCGCGGTCCAGCTTTTCAAATCGTTGATAGGACGTATAAAATACTTTTTCAAGCAAATTCATTCGCATATCGTAGACAATATCAAAGGTAATTTTGGTCAATTTTGTCTGGATCACTTTACGGCCCAATATATACAGGAGCATTGCCAGGCCGAAATAATACACCATATAAAGCAGTCTCTCCTCGGGGGTCACCAATGAACCGGTTATCAGGAAGATGACCACGGCATTGGCAATACCACTCAACACGCTTAGAACAATCAACATGGGAATGGATCTCAGGTACTTGTTTTTATGGGGGAATAGCAATAAAAGAATATATCCCAGGTAGCTGGCAACAAATGCTGCCACCAGCAAAATAGCGGCTGTTTTAAAGCTGACCGGCGCCCATACCACTGCAGTCTTCCAGTTAACTCCACGTATGGCCGTGGGAAGCAGGTAAATACCAATAATAAAAGGAGCCAGTATGGGAATGCCCAGGAGTATTTTGCCTGCCATCTTTAATGTGAGCGGTTCAAATTGGCGCTTCTTTTTAATTAAGCCAATCACAACAGATATAATGAAACCAGCAACGATTATGAGATAAAGGAATAGAATAATGGAGACAATAGAGTAGGATTTATCCATTCCGCCAGGGGGTTCGTATTCGCGTTCCGGTTTAATGCCCTGGACCCGGTTCATGACAAGGTTGGTAATGAAGGGAACATGACTTAAACTATCGGAATTGGTCAGCACTGCCACCGCGGTTTTAGAACGGGGACTAAACATAAAATGGGACACATAGTTGGGATTCCAGCCGCCATGAAAAATGAGCCCGTTTCCTGAAAGGGAGACTTGCCAACCCATGGCATAAGAAGACATATCTCCACCGGGGCTGACGGTTTCGTCCCGCTGATGCGATTTTTGGATCAAGGGAGTCAAAGGGCTTTCCTCCAAACCCATTTGTAATTTTAGCCACTTTGCAATGTCTTTGCCATTGGAAACAATATAACCGGCAGGGTAGTTCCCACGATAAGCAGGGGCATTATATTTGCGGGGGGCAAAAAAACCGGCTTTATAGCCAGCAGCCACTTTCTCAGACAATTCCGGGTCTACCCCGGGTTTACCCACAAAGGTGTTGGTTAAACCCAGGGGTTGGATCACATGCTTTGTCATGTAATCCTCATAGCTCATTCTAGTAACCACTTCGATAATGCGGCCAATCACATCGTAATTGATGGTGGCATACTTGTATTCCTTACCAGGTACAGACTCCAATTTAATATCTTTAATAGTTCTCACGGTTTGTTCCAGGGCGTTCTCTTCGTCCCCCATGGGAATATAGCGGACGGAATTTTCAGGGATGCCGCTGGTTTGATGCAGGAACTGCCGCAAGGTAATCTCATAATGCTTCTTCTTATATGTGGGCTTGAACCAGGGCAAATACTTTGATACCGGATCATCCAGGTTAAGCAGCCCCTCTTTTTCTAACTGAAGGGCTGCCAACGCAGTAAACGCTTTGGTGCAAGAGCCGATTTCAAACAATGTGTCAGCCGTAACCGGGATTTCCTTCTCCAAATCAGCATAGCCAAAACCTTTGATATAATCGGGTCGACCCGGTCTTAACATCACCAATGCCAAACCCGGGATATTCCCCTTTTCCATTAATTCTTGTACTCTTTCTTCAATCTCGGTGATCAAAGTCTCGGTTTGTTGGGCCTCAATACGTAATGGATGGGTAAAAAAAGACATCCCCATGCAAACAAACAATACCAAAATACCAAACTTACGATAGCCTTTAATTCTAGTTTTCACAGCGACTCCTTATATTAATTAATTTATTTAAATAACCTGTTTATTTTACCGTATGTTCCCGGTCGCAACCTGGCGTTTAATTCTTCAAATATATATGATTGCAGACCATTGAGGCTTACAGTTTATATTATATCTTGTTAGACATTATTATATCGAATATTGAAGGAATTTGCAACAATTCTCAGGTAAAGAATCCAGATGCATTAAATCAGGATATCTTTTACAATCCTGGCGTTTTTCTCAATATAACCGGCATCAAACATTTCACGGTGGGTACCGTAACCGGGATAGATGATATACTCCCGGAGGGTTAAATTGTCCCAGTGCATCCTTGGTGTAATTTCTTTTAAACCCTTCCTGTCCGAAGCAGTAATAAGATGAATCCTGGCATTGACCGGTTCCGGTTTTATTAACCTCTTATGAAAGGCACTGTAATTTTCAATCCTTTGGAAAATTTCTTTTTTCATATACTCAATTCCCATCCGGGTGATACTTTTTTCGATTTCCTGGTCAAATTGCCGGTCAAGGGCTTCCAATTCTCGAACCCCCAAATCCTGCTGTGTTTGATAACAATCCACCAGGATGATATTCGATATGGAATATCCTGCTTTTTCCAGGGCAGCCGCGGTGTAGAGTGCCACCTTCCCGCCGGCAGAGTACCCCAGGAGTGCGGCATGGCCTTCGGGTTGATTCTTCATTATAAAATCTTTGTATCTCCGGATGAGAGCCTCGTTATCGAGGTCAATGTAATTAAAAGCGTAAAGGGAAAAATCCTGCAATTGGGTGGAAAAATCCGCATAAGCAATGCCAAAACCAATGGCTGGTGGAAAGCAGAAGATTTTTTTGGCCTTTGATTCATTAAATACCACCACTTCCTCTTCAATGATGGACTTGTAATTGAAAATGGCATGGGCAATAGACTTTACTGTGGGTTTCTTAAACAGATGGGAAAGAGGTACCTGGGAGTGAAAATGCCGGTGGATCTCCGCAGCCAATTTAATAAGCTTGAGAGAATTGCCTCCACTAGTAAAAAAGTCATCCTGGATACCGATGGTTTCGCGCTCCAGCACAGCACAGCAGATGCGAGCCAGCTTCTTTTCCACTTCCGAAGTAGGAATGGAGTCCTCAGTCTCAGCAGCACCTTCCCGCTGAGGTTTGGGCAGTGCTTTGCGGTCAACCTTGCCCGTGGGAGTCAGCGGCAGCATCTCCATTAATACAAACCTCCAGGGGATCATATATTCGGGCAATTGATCGGATAATTGCATTCTTAAACCCGATTCCCATTGCTTAAGAGCTTTTTCAGACGCCTCTACTTGTTCAGGGGTGGGTACCACATAGGCACAGAGAAATCGTTCCCCCGCTTCCTCTGCGGCAGTAACCACAACCTCTTTTACACCGTTTATCTTCTTTAAAGCGGCTTCGACTTCTCCCAATTCGATCCTGTACCCATTGATTTTGACTTGATAGTCCATGCGCCCCCGAAACTCAATGTTACCATCCGGCAACCAACGCGCTAAATCTCCTGTTTTGTAGAAGTAGCTCATAGCTGATAGCTCATAGCTCATAGGGAAATCCCTGGAACCACTATCAGGTAAGGCATCTCCCTCCTTCATCTTCCTATCAGCTATGAGCCATGAGCTATGAGCTAAAATAAATTTTTCAGCGGTCAACTCCGGGTGATTTAAATAACCCCTGGCAGCGCCTGTACCGGCAATGTAAAGTTCACCGGTTACGCCGATAGGTACAAGGTTGTCGTATTTATCCAGGATATAACAGCGGGTGTTAGCAATGGGCGTCCCCAGGTAGACCGGGTCATTCTCTGTGCAAAAAGCAGCCAATGCATCGATAGTGGTCTCTGTGGGACCATACTGGTTATGAAGTTGATAGCCCTTTGCACAGATATTATTTTTCACCCTCTCATCCAGGGACTCACCCCCGGATATCACCCACTGGAGACTCTTTATTTTTTCATCATTACTCAGTAGTTGATCTAATAAATAAGGAATAAAATTCACCAGGTTGGTCCGGTTTTCAGCGATAAATTGCCGTAAATTCGGGATATCAGCCATCATTTCCAATGGGACAATATAAAGAGTCGCACCATATAAAAGAGTTGCGAATACCTGGTTAACACTGGCATCAAAGGTGTATTCAGTGAGCATAACCACCCGCATTCCCGGCTGCAAACCGTACCGTTGCGCAAACCAATGAACCGTGTTGACAGCACTGCGATGCTCCACCGCCACCCCCTTGGGCTGACCCGTAGAACCGGAGGTGTAGAGGAGATAGCATAGTTGAGTGGGGTGAGTAAGGTGAGTAGGGTGAGTAGGGAATTCCTCACTTACCTTACTCAACACACTCACCTCACTCAACAAAATCTTCGCATTGCTGTCAGACAGCATGTAATCGATCCGTTCTTGTGGGTAATTGGGACTGATAGGCAGATAAGCTCCCCCAGCTTTTAATATTCCCAGCATTCCTATAATCATTTCAACCGAACGATCCACCCTCAGGGCCACAATGATATCAGGAGTAACGCCTTTTCCTCTTAACAAATGAGCCAGTTTATCTGACTTTTCATTCAATTTCCTGTATGTTAGTTGCACCCCTTCCTCGACCCTTTCTTTTTTGCCAACTGCCAACTGCCAACTGCCAACTACAGCAACGCCGTCAGGCGTCTTCTCTGCCTGCTTTTCGAACAATTGGTGAAGGGTTTTTTCCTTCGGGTAACCCACATTTGTATCGTTAAATTCAACCAATAATTGCTGTTTTTCTTCTTCCGGCAGTAATTCAATATCTGCAATCCGCTGTGCCGGGTTTTCCGGGACCGACGACAGGATATTTTTTAAATACCGGACAAATCGTTCAACCGTCTCTTTTTTAAAGAGCCCGGTGTTATATTCCAGGGAACAAAATATCTGATCTGAGGTTTCCACCGCTTCCAGGGTAAAATCGAATTTGGCTGTGCGATTTTCAAAAGCAGCGGGTTGCATCTGCAAACCGGGTATTTCTGTTTCCGACACCATATCATCGGTGTTCTGCAGCACAAACATTACATCAAAGAGGGGATTCCTGCTGGCGTCCCTGGAAACAGTGACTTGTTCTACCAGGTTTTCAAAGGGATAATCCTGGTTCTCAAAGGCTTGCAAAGAGCGCTCCTTCACTTCCTGTAAAAAAGCTGCAAAGATTTTTTCCCCCCAGGGAGCGTTCCTGAGAGCCAGGGTGTTGACAAACATGCCTATCACAGGTTGTAATCCCTGATGGTGCCGACCGGCAGTAGGGGTCCCGATAATAATGTCTTCCTGGCTGCTGAGCCTGGAGAGAAAAACATTAAGCACTGCCAGCAGCAGCATAAAAAAAGTAATATTCTCCATTTGTGCCAATGCTTTTAACTGGCGGGTCTCTGCCGGGGAAATCTCAAATCCATAAGTGGCGCCATCAAAACCTTGAACCACCGGCCTCGAATAATCCAGGGGAAGGTTTAACAGGGGTATTTCTGTTTTATATTCAAATTGCTTTAACCACCAGGTTTCCTGCAGTTGTACATCTGCCTGGAATTCCCGGCTGTTTTCCCACAAGGCGTAATCTTTGTACTGCAGCCAAAGGTCTGGCAGCAATATCCCGGCGTAAAGGGATGTCAATTCACGGAACAAAAGGGATAAGGAAATACCATCCGAAATAATATGATGCATGTCCATCATAAGGAGGCATTCTCGGTCGCCGGTTTCGATAAATCCTACACGCAGTAAAGACGGAAGTGAGAGATCAAATGGGCGAAGGAAGTCCCGAATTACTTCTTTGGGTGAGTGAGTTTCTTCCTCAACCTCAACCTTTTCATTTATCCGCTGAACCGGTTCTCCATTGATCATCTGAAATGACGTTCGCAGACTTTCATGCCGTTGGATTAACTGCTTAAACACATTTTTTATTCGCGGAACATCAACCGCACCTATCAATGTGACAAACTGGGGGATGTTGTAAGCCGTGCTGGCCGCATCCATCTGCTGCAAAATAAACAACCGTTTCTGGGCAGAAGATAAGGGATAATAATCTCTCGCTTCCGCAGGAGCAACGGAGATGAATTCCTTTTTCTCAGCCTCTTTTAAAAATCGTGATAATCCCCGGATGGTACTGGTTCTGAAAATTTCCGCCAGCGGCAGCTTGACTTGAAATTCCTGGAGGATTTTAGAAACCATAATGGCAGCTTTTAATGATTGTCCGCCCAGTCGGAAGAAATCATCATCAATGCCGATGCTTGGAGGCAAAGTACCTTTACCAAATAAAATCTCCTGCCATATGGCAGCTAGTTTTTCTTCGATTTCATCCCGGGGAGCAATGGATTTTCCCCCAACTGCTAACTCTGGTTCCGGTAAAGCTTTACGATCCACTTTCCCATGGCAGGTACGGGGAATTTTGTCTTGGGGAATAAAGTAAAGCGGTATCATGTAACCAGGCAATTTATCTAACACGTATTCCTTCAATTCTGTTTTTGTGGGCGTTTTTTCAAAATCTCCCACAAAATAAGCGCACAGGTATTTATCACCTTCCCTCTCATTGACAATTACCACTACTTCCTTAATAGCTTCATGATTCAACAATTGATTTTCAATTTCCCCCAATTCTACACGATGCCCCCTGATCTTGACCTGGAAATCCACCCGGCCAATGAATTCAATATTCCCATCCGACAACCAACGAGCCAGATCGCCGGTTTTGTAGATTTTTTGCCTCCGGCGGCCAGGCCCCACTGCGTGGGGGAGCATTTGCAGGGCAAGACTGACAGACGATGTTTTGAGCGGAGAGTCGCCTCCGAGGACATTTTTATTTTCTTTTTTGCCTGTCCCTTTTTTTTTATTTTTTTTCTCATCCTGGAAATCCTGAAAATCCCACAAATCTTGGTCAAATTTCTCCGCTGTTAACTCTGGAATGTTCATGTAACCGGCAGCCAACGTTTGCCCGCCTATGCTCAACTCCCCAGCAATACCTATAGGCTGCGGCCGAAGATACCGGTCCAATATATACACCAGGACATTGGCAATGGGTTTTCCAATGGGAACAATTTCCAAATCACCAATCTCAGAGCAGTCAAAATGGGTGACCTCAACTGTGGCCTCAGTAGGGCCATAAGCATTTATTAACCGGGTGCCAAATTTCATAAGCAATGTATCATTGAATTTCTTTACCAATTCCACTGCCACAGCTTCCACTCCCACCAACACCCATCGCAGCGAAGACACCAGATGGAAACTGTCCCGGTTCTCCAGGTACTCCAGGAATAACTTTAACATGGAAGGTATAAAATCAATTGTGGTGGCCCAATGGTGAGCAATAGCTTTAACGATTACTGCCAGGTCCTTTTCCCCACCGGGCGGCAGAAACAGCCCTTTCCCCCCCACTGGAATCCAACGGAATAATTCACATACAGATACATCAAAGGTGTAAGGCGTCTGGTGCACCACCACATCCGTTTCATTAAGACTAAATTTTCGTTGGATTCCATACAACCGGCAGACAACAGAAGAATGAGGAACCATGACCCCCTTGGGTTTGCCTGTAGAGCCGGAGGTGTAGATGATATAGGCAAGGTTAGGCGAGCTAACCTTGCCCAAGGTTGAGGTTAAGGTTGAGGTTGAGGGAAGTAACTCTTTAGAGATATCAATTAGCTCAACAGATTCCTCCTCAACCTCAGCCTTAACCTTAACCTGAGCTGCTGGCGCAGCCAGCAATATCTGTGCTTTGCTGTCTTTCAACATGTAATCCAGGCGTTCCCGCGGGCAATCGGGATCAATCGGTAAATACGCGGCACCAGCCTTTAAAATCCCCAGGATAGCTGCCATCATCTCCACTGACCGTTCAACCATTAAGGCAACAATATGACCCGGCCAAACACCTTGTTCTCTCAATAAATGGGCCAACTGGCCTGACTTTTTATTTAATTCCCCGTATGTCAATTGCACCGCTTTACGCCCCGCTTCCCCGGTTTTTCTCTCTTCACTGGCGGGAGGTGGCGCCCCCTTGCCAACTGCCAACTGCCAACTGCCAACTACAGCAACGCCGTCAGGCGTTCTGGCTGCCTGGTCTTCAAATAATCCGTGTATGGTTTTGCCTTTGGGAAAATCTTCCGCTGTATCGTTAAAATCAATCAATACCCGCCGCTTTTCTTCCGGGGATATAATCTCAATATCCATCATCTTTCTTCCCGGATCTTCCAGAACAGAAACTGCCAGTTGATTAAAGTAGGCGATAAACCATTCAATGGTTTCCTGCTTAAAGAGTTTGGTACAGTATTCAAGGGTAAAGCGTAGTTCACTGCCGCTTTCCGTTTCGATTTCTGCTGCCATGAGGCTGAGATCGAACATGGATATCCCGGGATCATAATTATATGGTTTTAAGGATAAGCCCGGGATTTCCACTTCGGGGATCCCGTCTCTAGAGTTTTGAAAACGTTGCAGGTCAAGGGTAAACAACGTAAACATGGTATCAAAGAGTGGATTGCGGGAGGCATCTTTGGTAACCTCCAACCGGTCTACCAGTTCCTCAAAAGGATAGTCCTGGTTTTCAAAGGCTTCCATACTTTTTTTCTTCACTTCCTGCAAAAACTGGCGGAAGGATTTTTCGCCTACCGGGCGGTTTCGCATGGTTAGTGTATTGACAAACATACCCACAATGCCTTGAAGCTCTGCATTGTTACGCCCTGCCGCGGCTGTTCCCACAATAATATCTTCCTGTCCGCTGAGTTTAGCCAGCAGCAGGGTATACAGGGCCAACAATACCATATAAAGTGTCGCCTCATTGTTTTGGGCCAGTTTTTTTATGGTATCGGCTTGACCGGCCCCGATTTCAAAACCGATACGCCTGCCTTCAAAGCTTTGTAATACCGGTCTGGGATAATCACAGGCTAAGTTCAGCATGGGGATTTCATCATCAAAAACTGTTAACCAGTACTTTTCCTGCTTTTGGATACTTTTTTGATACGCCTTACTGTTTTGCCATTGGGAGTAATCTTTGTATTGGAGCCGCAAAGGAGGTAATGATTTTCCTTCTTCCGCATATAGAACCATCAATTGATTGAACAGTATGCCGAAGGAGGTTCCGTCTGCGATGATGTGATGGATATCCAGCATAAGGATGTGCATCAAGTTACCGGTTTCGATTAATCCTACACGCAGTAAAGGTGCTCTTGAAAGATCGAAAGGGTGGATGAAATCCCGAATTATATCTTTGGGTGAGTAAGTTTCTTCCTCAACCTTAACCTTAACCTTTTCCTTTGGGAGTATCTTCTGCACCGGTTCATTATTAAGCATATGAAAAGAAGTCCTTAAGCTTTCATGTCGTTTGATCAATTCTTTGAAAGCATTTTCAAGTTTTTGTTTGTCCAGTTGGCCTTCGAGCCATGCCGCCACCGGGACATTGTAACCGGTGCTGCCTTTTTCCAACTCCTGGAGAATGTACAATCGTTTTTGCGCAGATGAAAGTGGGTAGTAGGATTTCTCTTCTGTGGGTTCGATAGAGATATACCACTCTTTAGTTGCTTTGTGGATATATTGGGTCATTTGCCGGATGGTGGAATGCTTGAATACATCTCCCAAAGAGAATTTAACGTCGAATATTTTATGCAGGTTGGCTGCCAGGATGGTGGCTTTCAGGGAATCGCCGCCTAAAGAGGTAAATTTGGTATCGATGGCGATACGGTGTGTGTCTCTGCCCATTCCCAGAACCACGGCCCAGGCATCAACCAATTTTTTTTCAACAGCATTACGGGGTATCGTGTAAGGTGCGGGAGAAACGCCTTTTTTGCCTTTACTTACCGGCAGGCCCAGCAGCATTTTTGCCGTGATTTTCTTACCGGCTTTGATGTGCTTTTGGTACAGGGTGTGGAGTTTAGCCTTTTTATCTTTCATCATATTTAATTTACTTATTTACCCCTATTTTATCGCAAATATATTTTTCTCACAAGTCCTCATCCTTTCCTAAATTTACCATCAAAAATCAAAATTAAACAAAAATTTTTGCGGGGGTCCAGGGGGCGGTTTTTATAAAAAGCCCCCTGGTCGCCGAAGGCAAAAATGGCAAAAATTTTATATTTCGGTGATGATGACGCCGGTGAGTACGACTGCTCCACCGATGATAAATGCCCAGCCAATGGGTTCACCAAGGAAGATGAAAGCGATCACGGAAGCAATGACCGGTTGAAGGTTGTGAAAAACAGCAACTCTTGTGGCTTCAAGATACTTAATTACCCAGTACCAGAGTACATAAGCGGTCACCGATACCCCCAATGCAACGTAAATAACGGTGAGCCAGGCACCGAACGCAGCGGCGGTATAATCGAAAATGAGCGCCCTGTAGAGGCCAAAGGGAAAATATAAAGCCGAACCGGATGCCAGGGTATAAGCCGTAACCCGAAACGCCCCGTATTTAAACACCAATGGTCGTCCAAGAATCGTGTAAGTGACCCAAGCGAACACGGCAATTAATATAATCAAATCGCCTACCAGGTATTGGGTTCCCAATTCCACAGCGCCGGTGGTTATAATCACTGCCACGCCAGCGAGTCCCAACGCTACACCGACAGCGCGTCTTAGAATAAATTTTTCTTTTAAATAAATCAGGGCGCCAAGAAATAGCCATATGGGAACAGTGGCAAACAACAGGGCACCGTGACCCGCACCGGTCAGACTCTGACCAAAAAGGTAAGCCGTCTGGTTGAAGGGTATAATCAGGCAGCCAAGGCCAACTATTTTTAAGTAATCTTTTTTTTCGATAGGAGGTTTGTTGGCTTTCCTGAAGCGGACGATTCCCAGCAAGACAATGGATGATAAACCATAGCGATAGAAGGCAAAAGTGAAGGGTTCGATAATTGCCAATCCGTATTTGGCAATGGGAAATGTCAGGGCTCCAAGGAGGTGGTGAATCAACAGAGCGGAAATGAGAATGAATGTACCCGGTGGTTTTGTGGAATCATCGGAGTGGTATATGTTCATTTTTTTCATCGTTTTAATCGAGGTCTCAATATACCTTATAATTTATCCTTTGGCAAGTCTTATATAGAGGAAAACCGGCATGTTCCCCCTATTGTTATTACCGGTTTTAGACTGATCAACCAATCCGTGGGCATTAGTGACCACTTGCCGCTGCGAAAACATATTAACCAAACAAAAGAGATTATACTTCCATACAAACAAAACATTTTTTCCTTCGAGTTTGCGGCATTGGATTATACATATCCCCCAAAAAATCAATATAAGTATATGATGGCGAATGGCGGTGACGGTGCCTAATTTTATAATTTTTTTTCAAACTAACTGAAACGACGTATGTTTCAAGGGTGTACTTAAAACAAAAGCCACTTGCGGAGGAACACGCAATATGCAAAACATGTTGTCTATTACTTCACTATAAGCGCCTAAGCCGGTCAGGAATCTCAAAAAAGTTATATTATTAGGCACCGTCCCCGGAATTGGCCTTTTTTAACGAGAATTTCCAGGGCATTGTTTACTTTTTCAATGGAGTGTTCGTTTGTATTCATATCCAGCCACCAGCTAGTTATACCTTCCAGTGTATCTCCGGCCTCTGGATGTTTGTGAAGATAATCCAGGATTTTTTCCGAAAGCTTTTGTTCTTCTTTAATCATTATTCACAACCTCCTATGGGAAAAATTACAAATTACAAATCACAAATATTTCGGGCGGTCTCTGTTTTTTAAGATAAATTTGTTTGACAAACGCTGCATTTTATTCTATATTAAAAGGCACCAGGAGAATGAAATGAGATTCACGAGAATTACGATAGACAAAAACCAGATGGATGGTGTTGCTTGCATTCGGCACTTGAGAATCCCGGTAGCCACTGTGGTTGCCATGGTTGCCGATGGAATGAGCGTGGACGAGATTCTTGAGGCATACCCGGATATTGAAAAAGAAGATATCAAAGAGGCATTGTATTTTGCAGCCGGGGCAGTAAAAGAGAGACAAATTCCTCTCACCATTCCTGCATAAGTTAATGAAATTGAAATTTCTCATCGACAACGCCCTTTCTCCTATTTTCTCAAAACAGTTGCAAAATCATGGGCATGATGCCATTCACGTAAGAGATATGGATATGCAAACATGTACTGATGAAGAGATATTTGATTTTGCCCAAAAGGAAGAAAGAATTATTGTTTCAGCAGACACAGATTTCGGTACAATTATTGCCTTAAGAAATGAGCAATTTCCATCGGTTATCATTTTTCGAAGAACAAGGAATCGCAGACCGACAGAGCAAGTAGCTCTCCTCATTTCTAATCTGGAACAGATCGAAGTCAGCCTTAGAAATGGAAGTATCGTTATAATAGAGGATAACCGTATAAGAATCAGAGCTTTGCCCATTATGCAATAACCTCCTTTAGTCATTCAACATTCATTCCTCAATGGCATTGTTTACAGCATTGTTGATTGTCCCCTAATTTCCTAATTTCCCACCATGGTTTAGATGGTAAGAGTTAAGCTGTTTTTCACCACGAAGCCACGAAGAACACGAAGAAAGTAGAAGATATATGGCGAAACATTGAAATTACAAATCACAAACCACAAATTCCTGCCTTCTCCCGCAGTAGGAACGTATTGTTCAGCGGTGGAAATGGTGTCCCGAAGTGGTGGAAACATATTCCCGGGCGGTGGAAATGGTGTGCCTGAGCGGTGGAAATGGTATGCCGGAGTGGTGGAAATGGCGTGCCTGAGCGGTGGAAAAATGGAAAAAGACATTCTCGACTGTCACCTGTTCTTTTTTTCTCATCCTCTTAACCTCTTAACCTCTCAACCTCTCAACTTCTTCATTTCTCCGCTTCCTCACTTCCTCGCTTCCTAACTTCCTCGCTTCTTCTTTTGCCAACTGCCTACTGCCTACTGCCTACTGGCCCCCTCCTCCCTGCGCCCTGCTCTCTGCCCTATGCCCTACGCCCTACGCCCCCTTTAAATGAGAAATCAAGAAGAAACCAGGAGATTGATATTTTTTATTCCTGATGCTATAATTAATGCATGCTAAATTATAGAAATATTATAACAATTGAGCCGGATAAGCGTGGAGGAAAACCCTGTATAAGGCATATGAGGATTACAGTTTATGATGTGCTGGATTACCTGGCTTCGGGAATGACACAAGAGGAAATACTTGACGATTTTCCGTATTTAACTGCTGATGATATTAAGGCCTGTCTTCAATATGCGGCGGACAGGGAGAAAATACAAATGGTGATGGAAGCTTGAAGCTGCTATTTGATCAAAATCTGTCTCCAAAGCTTATTCGTTCTTTATCAGACCTTTTTCCCAATTCCATTCATGTACAGTGGGTAAACCTTGATAAGGCAAATGACAGAACTTTATGGGAATTTGCCCATGAAAATGGTTACGTAATTGTATCCAAAGATGTGGATTTCATATGAAAAAGAAAACAGGAAGAGTTAAATATCCTGTCTTCATCATTCATCATTCACCATTCATCACTTAGTACTTCTCCTGGGCATCCACTTCTACAGTGTGTCACCGGTCGTAACATAAATTTCTTTGTCCAGATGTTCATTGGCATTGTTTACCTCCTTTTTTATTAGCCACGAAGTTACACAAAGAGGCACAACGTTTTTTTTTTGCGTGTTTCCTTGTTTACAAACAAAGTTTTTCTTTGATGATGTGGATTTTTTTTATTTACTTCTTTCCATAGGCTTGATCGTGAGGTCCAATATCTACGAACTTTATGGTATCGTCCGTACAGCTCTCGCAATCTTTACAAAGTACGATTTCGTCATCGCCTTTTTTTCGACATACTTTACAATATAAAAAAATGATAAGAAAGTTTCTCTTAACCGGGCAGCTGTAATAGCCTCTCAGGTTTCCTTTTAACGGTTCCCCCAACGTAATTGGATGTTCTATAATCATATCGACTTTCTTCTTGATAATTTTCTTTATAGAACTGTATTTGCCCAGTGACTTTTTAAAGGCATCACTAAAAAGAACTTCCATTAAAAGACCTCTTCATAGGTATGCCATTTTACCTTACCTGATCTGATTCTCGAAATCGTTTGTAATAGGCTTTCCCGGAAATCGGGATCTGCCATTATGATTTCAGTAGGATCATTCTCTTTAGTGCGTTTCAGGTTGAGAAGAAATTGGGAAAAAATTTCAGATACAGAGGTTCTTTGATATTCCGCATAACTTTTGACAAAGTCGATTAAGTCTTGATCTAATGTAATATTTATTTTACTTTTCAGCATCGTTAAATACCTCCAGGATCAATACTCATAATATACGCCAATCATGTGCATTTGTCAACATCTTTTTTTTACATACTGGTGTTCTGGCATTGTATCTTCTGACCTTCCTCTCTTCCTAGCTTCCTAACTTCCTCGCTTCTTCTTTTGCCAACTGGCCCATCATGGCTCCTCAACATTGCATCATCATTCCTCAGACTTACATCATGGTTCCTCAGCATTGCATCATCATTCCTCAGACTTACATCATGGCTCCTCAGCATTACATCATCACTCCTCAGCTAACATTACATCATCGTTCCTCAGACTTACATCATGACTCCTCAACATCGGTTCTTGACTGTCCTCTTTTTTCTTTATCCGGGCGGCCACGGAGAGCCACCCCTACTGTCTCACTGACCTACTGATTCACTGACTCACTGGCTTACTGACCTTCTACCCCTCTGTTCTCTGTCCTTCTTCTTTTCCTCGCTTCCTCGGTTCTCCCTGCCCCTTGCTCCCTCCCCCCTGCTCTTTTCTCTTTGCTCTACGCTCTAAGCCATGCCCTCTACGCCCTACACTCCTTGCTCTGTGCTTGGGCTTGAAGCTGGTGCTGGGGCTATTTCACCAGCCATAATTCAACATCTTTGGAGATGTCTTTGATTTTGATCCAGGTAGGTGCCACGGGTTGGCCTTTGCGCAGAGGAAGTTGGCCTAAAAGCCCCACGCAATTCC
>WVZO01000135.1 GCA_011772425.1 Candidatus Aminicenantota bacterium | reverse complement strand
AAAAATATGGTTTAGTAGATCCGCACGGAGGGCAGCAGTTTTTTTAGAGTGCCCGTGCGGTACGAGAGTTCGGAAAGGAATGGATATTCGTGCCAGTCAAAGAAAATTTTGTCAGGCTGAGATTTTTGCCCCGGATAAAAAAACCTTAAACAAATCTGTTGACAAAAAGCATACCACAAGATATATTATCTACATGAAAGTATTTAAATGGGATTATGACAAGAATGTTAAAATTATCGAGGAAAGGGGAGTATCATTTGAAGAAATTGTAGTGGCCATCAATGAGGGTAAAGCCCTTGACGTGCTAACACATCCAAACCAGGAAAAATACCCAGGTCAGGAGATTTATGTGGTTGAGTATAAAGACTACTGTTATCTGGTCCCCTGTAAGCAAGAAGAGGGAATATGCTATTTAATTACGGTTTACCCAAGCCGTAAAATGACCAAAGAATATTTAAGAAAGGAGAAGTAAGATGTCCGATAAAAATAAAAAATACCTGGATGAAGAGGAAAGAGATATCATTGAATCCGTTGAAAGAGGAGAGTGGCAATCTGCGCCTGATGTCCAGGAACGGTTAAAGGCAGCCAGGGAGATTGCCAGCAATACAATATCAAAAAGTCGCAGAGTAAATATCGATATGTCTGAAACCGATTTCTTGAAAATAAAAGCAAAAGCACGGATCGTTGGAATGCCATATCAGACACTTATTGGAGCGATTTTACACCAGTACGCCGAAGGTGAAATAAAAGGAGTAATTTGAAAAAACACATTGGCTCGAACCACACTGACCGTCTGCCTTCTTCTCTTGCCAACTGCTGATCAGACGCCACTGTGTATTCCTCGCCGAAGGCGTTTAAAACCTGTCCGAAGGACACTTCTTTGTTTGGAATTTGGTATTTGGGATTTGGAATTTCCGGACAAGCCCGGTCGTTCCGGCTTGTCCGGGCAAGGCTACGGCTTCATATTAACAAAGAGATGGTAAACATACGTCCCTTTGCCCTGGCGTGAGTGCAGAGTTCGGGCGATCTTGATTTCTGCGAATGGGGACTTTCCTACCTCGACTTTGCCGGATAATGGATATTTGAAATCAATTTTGGGAAGATGGTTTAAATATTTTTGCCATAAATCCAAGAAATCTTCAACTTCTGAATAAACAACAATAAAGTTGTATACCAATCCGCTGGGATCATAGCCGAAGAGCTTAGTTAAGTGGCTGTTGATACTGGTGCGGTCGAAGCCTTTTAAATTAAAGGCTTCAATGATCGCTTCTGCTTCCCTGTCTGGTGTTTCGATCTTGATATCCACTTCTCCCGTGGATTTACCGGAGGCAGAACTGCCCCACCGGGTTTGATCTTTTACATAGAATCCATGAATGGAGAGAAGGAGGGCAATAAAACCGTTGCGGCTGTCTTCATCCGGTTTGATGGTTTTTGCAATACCTTGCAAATGATGAGCGGTGGTGATAAGAGTTCTTAATGGGTTTTTCTTCGGTTTTGGGGGTTCGTAGCCTTTTAGCAATTTCTCTAAAGCGACTTCTTCTACACTGATGGGGCAAAGGGTGAAGGTTTTATTTTTAGCTTCAAACTTTTTTATTACCTCATGCTCGAATAGGTGCGGCTCCCTTGATTTGCTGCATGTAACGCAATTGCAGGGAATCATCTCATTATAGTGTTTGTTTTTCTCCATATTCAGGGTGTAATGAATATGCTCAAAGTCATTCCTGATAATTGCCAGCAATTCGCTTTTGCAGGCCCCGGTCACTGAAATTTTCATTTTTCGGTTTAACAGTTCACTAACAACAAGGGCTGTGGAATCTTCAAACCGTAATTCCACACCGTTTTTCCAGAAATGGTCGTCTTTGATTAAATAATACATCCGGGAAATAAAGCGGGTGATAATGCCTTCCGGCATAAAATCATAGTGGTACTCGAAATGGAGATTATCCGGTTTCTTATATATTTCAATATTAATGGGCGGTCGGTTGGCAGGCAGCAGTTCGGGAACAATATGGATGTGGGTCCCGGTGATGGAAAAGCAGAGTTCAAATTTTTCCATCAACCGGGCCAATTCAGCATGCTTATCCCGTGGGAATTTAGACAGGTCCCAGTATCTTTTCAAATCCGGGAAATTAAACCTGCCTTTGTTCTCCTGGATTTCACGGGTGTCGATCAGGGTATAGACTGCTTCGGTGGCCCATTCCGGGTTTAAGATGACGGTGTTTTCCAGCAATTTATCGTGCCGGTAATGGAGTATTACCCCCAGGTCGTGCAAGTAACTGCTGAGAAATTCAGCCCGTTCCTCGCTTAAACCAAATTTTTTACAGATTTCAAAGTATTCTTTCAGGCTGATATAATCTTTTTTTCCCTTTTTTAATTGGTCCCGGATATCCATCCAGACTTTGGGAAGTTTATCTCGCAGATGGTCCATACCTCCCAATGTGGTATGGATTGTCTCGGTTAGTTCTTGGATTCCTTTGCCGGTAACGCAGCTCACCTGGTGAAAGTTCACTATATTTTTGAATTTCTCTTTAAAGCTGGCTTCATCGATGTGTTTGCTGCGCACATCGTATTTGTTCATTACCACGATCACCGGGCTTTCTGAACTCAGCAGTTTAATGATGTTCAGCCAATAGTCAAAGCTTCGGGATTCCTCTTCTTTTCGAGCTTCCCACACGAACAGGTAAAGGGAGCGTTTGGTCAGAAAGAATTGATGGGTGGCGTGGTAGATATCCTGTCCTCCAAAATCCCAGAAGTGAATTTTTACCTTTTCCAAATCTCCTTCTTTAAAAGTGCATTGCAATTCCCAGGGAACGATGTTGATTCCGTGGGTGGTTGATTCTTTTCCCACTTCTACTTTAAATTTGTTGTTTTTTAATTTTTTCATCAGGGTGGTTTTGCCCACTTCGCCGTTACCTACAATCAGTAATTTGGAATGAAGCAAACGGACGGATTCTTTTTCCAGTTCTTTAAAGTAATTCCGAACCGCTTCGGTTCCTTGCTTGACGATTTCTATCGGTGGAATTTCCAAGGGGTTGTTTTCAAGGATAATACCGCTTCTGTAATCCTCCTCCCATTTTATTTCCATTCCCAGTTCAACCAATTCAATGGGCAGTTGAATTACTTTGTTTTCATCTAAAGTCAATCGTTTAATATTTTTCAATTCCTTAAAAGGTGAAATATTCGCGATTTGATTTTTATCTAAATATAGTTCTATCAATGCGGTTAATGGTGTGATGGGCGAAATATCCGCGATTTGATTGGAACCTAAATTGAGATAAGTCAATGCAGTTAATGGTGCGATGGGTGAAATATCCGCGATTTGATTGTGACCCAAATAAAGGTGAGTCAAAGCGTTTAATTCCCTGATAGGCGAAATATCCGCGATTTGATTGAAACTTAACTGGAGCTTAGTTAACTGATGAAAATCGTTTAAAAATGAAATATCCGATAGGTTAGCATCATACAAATTCAAACCAACAATATTCCCGCTTTCATCGCTGGCATAGCCGTTGGTAGTACCCAAAACATCTGTTATGTATATTTTATTTAATTCTTTTCCAATTTTTTTTTCCAATCGTTTGATGATTTCTGGTTTCTCCATGGTTCTTTCCTGGGTTTAGGTGAGTAAGGTGAGTGAGTTGAGTGAGGTGAGTAGGGGAGGGAAAAGGAAATCCGAAACAAAAGGAGCCCTTCGGGCAAATATATAAACGCCTGACGGCGATAGAAAAGTATTCTGGCTCATTCCCTTCTCCTTCCGATTAAGCTAATCCTCAATCTTTCTGAACCTGAATTTCTGTTCATCGATAATAGTTAAGTGTCCCTTTAACTTGTCTGAAAAATCTCTGAAAAGTTCAAGTATCTTTTGCTTTCTTAATTTTTTTTGGTCCGGCTCTATTCTTAAAAGTATTATTCCACTGGTTTTGCATTTGAACCTGATTGCCAATTCCCCGAAATCCTTGTCTTCAGTTAAAATAATTCTTCCATCTTTCTGAGATATCTCAAAGACTTTGGTATCATCGGCACCGGAAGCAAAATCACCTATCCATATCACGTCATAACCCTTCTCTTTTAAGATAGAAGTAATGGGGAAACTAAAACCCTCGTCGGCTAAGAATTTAATCTCAGGCACTTTTTTCTGCAAAGAAAAACTCCTCGTTGGCCAATAGATCAGCAGCAAAAATTTGTGCTTCCCGGATGTCTTCAAGTGTTATTGTGGGATGTTCTTCAACGATCTCTCCCGCACTTAACCCGGCGGAAAGTTTCCTGAGAATAAGTTCTACCGTTACCCGCGTGCCTTTAATCACCGGCTTTCCAAACATTACGTTGGGATTACTTTCAATTCTTCTGTACCTTTTCATTATTTCCTCACACGTGTAAGATTATAATATTAAAAAATGAAATTGTCAAAGTTACAGTCAAAAAAGGCATCCATGAAAATAGGTCGCTGGTGAAGGTGAAAAGTGCAGGTAATGGGATTGGAGACAAGCAAAAAACAAACATTAAAACTAATTCAAACTTGAATCACAGATATACATAATTGTATCAATAAGCTGCAAAATTGTTCAAAATTGCTTCAAGAATGAAACTCGGAGCTTCAAAATTGTTCAGAATTGCTTCAAACTTGAAGCCTGGATTTACAATTTTGAAGCAATTTATAACAAAATCGTAATAATTTTTTACAAAATTGTAATAAAAAGCTTCAAGATTGTTTAAATTTACTTCAAATATGTAACTCAAAACTACAATTTTGAAGCAATTTATAACAAAGTTGAAATAAAAAGCTTCAAAGATGTTCAAAAAAGCTTCAAAAGTGTTCAGAATTACTTCAGAAATAAAGCTCAGAGTTACGATTTTGAAGTAATTTATAACAAAATCGTAATAATTTTTTACAAAATTGTAACGAAAAGCTTCAAGATTGTTTAAGTCTACTTCAGAAATGAAGCTTTTTTCTTTTCTTCTAATTGGTTTATTTACCTGACCACAACCCGGACAAGCCACAACCAAAAGGGCTTTTATTCACCGCAGAGCACGCGTAATTGCGAGAACGCAGAGATGTTTTTTGTTTTTTATTATAAAATTTTTTCTCCGCGATCTCTACGCTCTCTGCGGTGAAAAAAAATATTCTTCCAGGAAATGGCAAGATTTCAGCAATTGGTAACCTTTCTTCTTCAAGACACGAGAAAAACCCTGTCAACCGCCTGATTTTTTATGTCTTGGCAAAGCCTGCATGTGTAGGGGTGAACCTTGTGTTCACCCGAAAATGGTGATTCGATTTTTTAAAGGATTAAAACGGGCGATCACAAGGATCGCCCCTACGATCCGTTAGGAGACGGTGGATTTTGAAAAAGAAATTTTCTTGATTTTTTATCTCCATTATGTTATATAAAAACTTCACAATGGAAAGTAAGAGTGTATCATATCTCCATTACCAATGGAGATAAAAGAGACGATAAAGGAGGAAAAAATGAAGCCAGTTCGCATCCTAATATTTATCCTTTTCTATATGTTAACCATTGCTATTTTCTGCAACCAGGCCCGGGTTGAGCCGCATTTTAAAATAATGACCGGAAAAACATCTGAACTGCTGCAAACTTCTCTCAAAAACGGCGAAGCGATATTGTGGCATTTTTACCACAGTGGTTTCGCCGTAAAGACTGCACGTCATTTGTTGATTTTCGACTATCTGCCTGGTCGGAATGTTCTTAAAGACAAGAAGGGTCTTGCTGCCGGACTTATTGACCCTGATGAGATCAAAGAAGAAAACGTTATTGTATTTATCTCACATGAACATTCCGATCACTGGTACAGGGGCTGTTTGAGGTGGCAAGACAAGGTAAAGAGAATCCATTATGTCGTTTCGCCGGAAGTTTCTCGTGAAGACAAGCGCTTTGCATCCCGGGAAGGTTTAATTACAACCCTTGCGGCAAACATGGTGGCTAAGGTCCGGGATGTGTCGATTAAAACACTTTTATCAACGGATTCAGGCGTGGCATTTCTTGTTAAGACCGATGGTCTGACAATTTATCATTCCGGCGACCATGCCTGTTGGAACTGGGATAATAACCCCAAACTTGAAAAGAAATTTGTGAGAGAACGTCTTAAGCCTTTAGAGGGTGAAAATATCGATATTGCTATGCATGTGTGTGAGTCACGTTTAAAGGCAAGCGGTTGGGGAGGTATTTTTGCTTTTGCCAGGAAATACAAGCCAAAGCTGCTGGTTCCCATGCACTTGTTTGGCAACTACAACGTGACACCGGAGATTGAGTCACTGCTCAAGGAATATAAAATCCCGGTTTCCTTTTGGCCTATTCAATCGTGCGGCGATTGTATAATGTTTCAACCCAGAAGATAAATGATTGGCTTAATAATTTGTTGTCCCAAAACATGATTCAGGCCGAATCACTTTCCTTTTTATACTATCCTAAACCCTTAAAGGTTAAACAAATAATGTTAAAATGATTACAAAAATTAAAAACTCAATCAACGGAGAACACGGAGGGGCACGGAACAGGCGGTCCAAAGACCGCGTGGTCCGTGCCAACCTGTGTAAATCCACAACAAAAAAGGGAGGTTTTAAATGAAGAAAAGCATCGCAGTAATTTTATTTTTATTTTCTTCGCGTTTCTTCGCGTTTTTTACCGCACTGTAAGTGCCTTCGCGGCTAAAAAAAAGGAAGCAGTAATGACATTGATTAAAGAAGAGGTTAATCAATTTTTTGTCCTGGTTCGGCATTTTACGATACGATTCCTTAATAACGATCTCCTTAAATACGAAGACCAAAAACACGAACGGGTTATTACCCTGATGGTAGTGCTTGTTATTGCCGGGGGCGTCATTAGCCACCAACTTTTATTCCCATATTTAATCTACCGGCTTTCCGGGGCTGCTGTCGCTGCCATATGGATCAAAAAAGCCATTTTTCTAACCATTACCATGGCAATAACCGGTTGCTTTACTGCTCTTAACTGGCATAATATCTTCCCGGACAATAAAGATTATGCCAATCTCCTGGTGTTACCTGTGAAAAGAAGGACCTTATTCACAGCAAAGTTTTCCAGCCTATTGGTGATTGTCGGACTTATTTCCTTTGCCTTTAATATCCTTTCTGTGTTTGTTTTTACCTTTTACCTGGCGGAACATGTCCAGGTCAATCTTTTCTACTTTGCTTTTACCCATGTTTTTACCACCTTCCTGGCGAATTTGTTTGTTTTTATGGCAGTGGCTTGCCTCCAGGGTATCTTTTCCATCCTGTTTAAAAATAAATGGTTCCAACGGATTTCCAATGCCCTGCAGGTGATTTTTTTGTTTGGATTTATATCCCTGTTGTTCTATTTGCCCCGGATTTCCGCATATTTTCCTGCTGCAAAAGAGAACGCCTCTTCGTTCATCTATTATTTTCCCCCTCTTTGGTTTACCGGTCTCTATGAAAAAATGATTGGCAGCAGCGACATGGTGTTTACCACCCATGTATATATAATTGCGCTGGCTTTAATCCTTTCAACAGGGTTATATCTCGTGGGTTTTCCCATTACCTTCAAACGGTTTTTAAATGCTTGTACCACCGGTAAAAAAGGAGAGCATCCGGGAAAATTGCAGGACACTGTGAAACGCTGGTTTAACTCTATTTTTTTGCGACACCCGACCCAGCGGGGAATTTTTTATTTTATGCTGCATACGCTGAAAAGAAGCCGGTTCCACCGGCTGCACCTGGTCATGTATATGTCGCTGCCCACTGCTTATATACTTACCCAGGTGGTCTATCATTATGCAGGAAAAGGAGAGTCTTATTTCCAGACGCCTAACATGTTCCTGGCAGGTATATCATTGATCACTTATTTCTTCCTGGCGTTTGGATTACGAATGATCATTCGACACCCAATCAATTTCGAAGCCAATTGGCTGTTTCAATTGACAGAAACCGAAGAAAAAAAACATTATATCAAGGGAATAAAAAAGGCGTTGTTTTTCTTTGGAGGTGTCCCGGTATTTGTATTGCTCTTCATTTTTTACCTGTACGTCTGGGGATACCCACTGGGTGTTTATCACTCCCTTTATTCGTTGGGTATTTTTGTTTTGTTGGTGGAAGTGCTTTTTTACAGGTATAAAAAAATACCCTTTGCCGGCACTCATGATCCGGGAAAACCAAATATAAAATTATACTGGCCGTTATACGCTGCCGGGTTCCTGGAAGGTTTTGTGACTTTTTCCAGTCTTGGATTGATACTTATGAGAGAACCGCGCTTTTATATTCTCTTTTTTGCAATGGTATTGGGTTTAAAAGCGTTGTTGGTGTTCAGACGTTACGAAAAATATAAGGATGAGGATTTTCGTTTTATATACGAAGAAGAACCCGAAGAAGTGATGTTGAGTCTCAATTTAAGAACTTAGTTCTCTTCGTGTCCTTCGTGCCTTCGTGGTTTTCTAAAAGGGGATTTGCATAATTTTTCAATTATGTTTAAAATATAAGCTTAAAAAGGCAACGATGAGGTTAAATTTATCTCGAAAAGGTGAGGAGTTAATATGAGCAAAATAATAATTATTGGTTTAATAGTGGTTTTGATCTCAACATTGGCGTATAACGATACAAATAAGAGCAGCATCAACAGTGCGTCTAACCGGATTCAACCGTCGGACCTGGAGTATCTGGGGGCGTTTCGTTTGCCGGATGGAGTGCCCGGGTCAGAGGTCAAAACCTGGGGATGGGGCGGTTATGCCATGACTTATTACCCGGACGGCGATCCCGGCGGCCCGGATGACGGGTATCCCGGTTCTATTTTTGGGACCGGTCATGCCTGGGAATACCAGGTATCTGAGATCAATATCCCGGTCCCGGTAATATCTGCTGCGAAAAACCTGAATGATCTGAATACCGCATCCACATTGCAGTCTTTCCAGGATATCATGAATGTGAGCAACCTGGAGATTCCCAGGGTAGGGTTGGCGTATTTGCCCAAACAGGGAAGTCAGACCAGCGGTAAACTGTATTTTTGTTGGGGACAACATCTTCAAGAGGGAGGAGAACTGACCCACGGCTGGTGTGAATTAAACGTGAGCAGCCCTCAGATACAAAGAGCATGGTATATCAATTGCCCGCATAATGAGTATAATACCAATGACTATTTATTTGAAATTCCTTCTTCCTGGGCCGCTGCCAATACGCCGGGGAAATTATTGGCAAGCGGAAGATACCGGGACGGCGGCTGGTCGGGTCAGGGACCTGCTTTGGTGGCCATCGGTCCCTGGAACCAGGGGAATCCACCACCTTCCGGGACCAGTCTCCAGTATGTCACGTTGCTTCGGTATACCTCGACTGAAGACCCGGAATCCTGGACCCCATCCACCAATCACACCATGACTAATTATCACCATTCGGATGAATGGTCCGGTGCGGTATGGTTGACCGCCGGTACTAAGTCTGCGGTGGTATTTGTGGGCACCAAGGGAACGGGAAACTGCTGGTATGGTTTTGGCAACGGAGTGGTGTGGCCGGAAGAACCGCCTTATCCCCCGGTGCCTCCTCCGCCCTATGATGAACGGGGGTGGTGGTCTACGGGTTTTGAAGGACAATTTATTTTTTATGACCCCGATGACCTGGCAGCGGCGGCCAACGGCACAATGGAGTCCTGGGAACCCCAACCGTATGCCAGCCTGAACGTGGATCAGTATCTTTATCACATCGAGTCCACACGGCAGTGGTATCACCTGGGGGCTGCCTGTTTTGACCGCACCAGGGGTTTTTTGTATGTGTTTGAACCATATGTGGACGATGACAAACCTATTGTCCACGTCTGGAAAGTAAAAGGCGGCGGCAATGGCGGTGTTACTGGCCCGCTTCCCTTTGGTGAATTTTCCACCCCGGAAGACAATGCCGTGGTTCGCAGTAGTGTCCCGGTAACGGGTTGGGTGCTTGATGATGTTGAAGTGGAAAGTGTTAAAATTTTCCGTCT
This sequence comes from Candidatus Aminicenantota bacterium, assembly GCA_011772425.1. Lineage (GTDB taxonomy): Bacteria > Acidobacteriota > Aminicenantia > UBA2199 > UBA2199 > JAKAGC01. The sequence goes on along the minus strand of WVZO01000135.1, from coordinate 22,784 downwards.
GGACGGCAGCAGGTCCGTTTACATTGGCGACGCTGTTTTCGTAAAGGGCGCCCGCCCCGATATAGAACAGGCTTATCCCGGTTATCCCTTTAATGATCAAGCCGGGTGGGGATACATGATGTTAACCAATTTCCTGCCCAATCAAGGAAACGGCACGTTTACTATTTATGCTAAAGCCATTGACAGCGAAGGAAACCAGGTTACCCTGGGCACCAAAACCATTATTTGCGATAATGCCCATGCGGTCAAGCCCTTTGGTGCCATCGATACCCCCACGCAAGGCGGTACGGCTTCCGGCAGTCATTTTATTAACTGGGGATGGGTATTAACACCGCAGCCCAATTCCATCCCCACCGACGGTTCCACCATTAATGTCTATGTAGACGGCGTCAATATAGGTCACCCGGTTTACAATAATTACCGTCAGGACATTGCCGGTTTATTTCCGGGCTATGCCAACAGTAATGGGGCGGTGGGTTATTTTTACCTGGACACCACCGCTTATGAGAACGGTGTGCATACCATCCAGTGGACAGCCGCGGACAGTGCAGGAAACACGGATGGAATCGGAAGTAGGTATTTTACCATACAGAATTCAGGAGAGAACTCCCGGATGGCAGTGTTAGGTGTTAAGTGTTCAGTGTTAAGTGAAATCTCCGGGATTCCTTTTGATTACTCTGCACCTGTTAGATTTAGAAAAGGTTATAACAAACATATAGAATCACAAATTAGGTATCCTGATTACAGAGGTAGGATAAACATTAAGATCAAAGAATTGGAACGTATCGTGTTACAGTTTAGTGATAGCGATATTAATGAGGATTTAGAGAGTTTTTCGAGCTTACACTCAACACGTAACACTCAACACCTAACACTAAAAAACGCCTCGTCAGCACGGTACAGCGGTTATATGGTGGTTGAAGGTTATTTACAACCACTTCCCTTCGGTTCCACATTGGACAGGGAACGAGGCGTTTTTTCCTGGCAGCCGGGACCGGGATTTTTTGGGGAATATACTTTTATGTTTATTCGTAAGAAAGTTGACGGAAAATTCAACAAAAAGAATATAACGATAAAAATCGTTCCGAAATTTTGAGAATGGGAAAAAGGTAAAAAAGAAAAAAGGGATTCAATTACGCCAGTAACTCTTGACGTTTAACGCCAGCGGTTAACAGGGAAAATCAAACCCCTTTATTTCTTAATGTTTAAATTGAGTTATCTTTTGATTACATTTTCGGCATGTTCGCCTTTGTCGCTCTGGCGAATTTCGAATTCGACTTGTTCGCCTTCGTCCAAAGACTTAAAACCATGACCTTGAATTGCATTGTAATGGACAAAAATGTCTTTTCCATTTTCCATTTCAATGAATCCGTAACCTTTCTGGGCATTGAACCATTTCACAGTTCCTGTGGCCATTGTTGTCTACCTCCTGTTTAAATTTCACGCAAATAGAGGTAGAAACTTTAAGACATTCAACAAAGATTGGATCTTGATTGAAGATAAAGCTATCAAACCTTTATTTACTGATGAGGTGATATGGTATACTATTTTTCCTTTATTGTCAATAGCCCCGAAAATAAAAAAAGGAAAAAGGTGCCTGGCCGGAATAATAGTTTTGATTGTGCCTGAATCCACAAATTCCAAATTCCAGTATCTATTGGACTCAAATTACAGGTAAGCTGGCGGTTTTACCTCTTTGACGAAAAGGATGGCGTCGAACTGGTTTTTGTGTGTCTGCAGGCGCTTGATAAGCCCCCAATCGTAGGACCATATCTTCTCGAACATCCATGAATTTCCTTCATCCCATTCCTGGTAAAGCAAATCCACAAAACTATAATCCTCTCCTGTATAATACATGATGGCTTCGAGGGAATTTTCTATTGCGGTCTTAATGTTGTAACGCCTCCTATCATTATATGCCGCCCGTCCCTCGTACATGAAAAGACCGATGGTATAAAGCTCATCCCTGAGAGGATTTATAAGCCAACTGCCCATGTTGCGAACAGACGTTTCGGATTCTCCGATATCGTGCTGGATATGGTAGTTATGGGCCCAGATCATTATCTTCTCTTCCGGGTAAAGCGTATTTAAAAGATAAACAATATTATCCGCCATTCCCCTGTCCCTTATGTTTGTCACTGTTTTAGCCTTTGCGGTTAGTTTATCTATATAGTGGATCATTGACCATGATGTTTGCCTCATCACCAGGGGAATGCGGGGATTGCTTGCATATATCGACAGCAGTTCATCCATCCTTAGGTCAAACCAATCGGTCAACGCTTCATAAAAAGACTTGTATTTCTCTTTATCCTCAGGGCTGATGGTGGTATTTCTTATGGCAAGGAAGGCCTTGTCGGTTGTCAGGACCTCTTTTGCATAAACCGGGTCTAATTTGTCAACAACCTCCGCGAAATTTTCCGGTCTGTTCACAAGACCCCTCCAGGAGCTGGTTTGTATGTCGAAGCCAGCAAGAATAAGCGGCCTTGAGGTGGTCCTGGTCTCTTTGATGTATTTAAAAAGCTCCAGGGTCTCCTGGCAATGCCATACACCGAATATCGAATTCTTCATCACCTCGAGGGCGCTCAGTGAGTCTGCATTCTCGTTAGCAAAGAATGATTCGTAAATCGAGCTTTCAAAGGCAATCACATCGAACCCCATTTCCTGGTGAAGGAATTTTATAAGTCTTACTTTTGCCTGGTTGAACTCGGAGACACCATGGCCGCTTTCACCAAGCTGAACCAGCCTTCTATCCCCGATAAGAGGGTGCAGGAATTGAAGGTCAGAGAAATCCAGGTCATCCGCCGAAAGAGAACGGATTTTATAGTGGTTGTTCTTTATCCAATCCTTCCATTCTTGTTTTGCCGTCGGTTCTGTTTTGGGAGGCTCCTGGGGGGGCACCGGAGGATCCGGAGAGGTCCTTTGAAAATCCTTGCAGGAAAAACAAAATATGAAAAGGATTATGATTATAAATCGGATTAAGAATTTCTTTATACCACAATGCATTGTCTACCTCCTTACTAATCCTTATTTATTATAATACGTATTGCGGGAGCAGAAGTGGATAATGGGAAATCGAACGTTGTTCCGGTGCTTTGAAATTCGGTATATTTTAATCCATGGCTAAAGACAGGTAAATATTTATAAAAATTTACTTCGATAAAATCAGGTCAGACCACTATCCCGGAAAAAAGTGTAAAGTTTTATAAGGTTTAACAAAAAATTTTTTATTTGTGTTATATTACTAGTGTTATATTACCAGTGAGTTATAGGAGGACCCATGAAAAGGAAAGGTAATTTTTTAACCGTTTTTGTAATTTTAAGTTTGGTTTTAATTTCAAACCTTTACGGTCACCAAACTTACCAATTAAAAAGCCCCGGTTTTATCATTGAAACATCGGAAGATGGGTATCACCGGATAATAATCGATGGCTTCTCTTCGTACGGGAGGGCCGGTTACCCGGATTTACCTTCTCGGATATACCGGGCAGCGGTGCCGCCAGAAGTTGAGCCTGACAGCATAGAAGTACGCTTTTCCATACAAAAAATGGAGTATCCTGGTACATTTAACGTAAGAGAAATACCCCCTATGATGACCTGGGTGGATGGTCGATTGATAACAGGAGATAAAGCGGATATTTATACGAAGGATGATTTTTTCCCTGGGGACTGTGTCGAATATGTCGGGTTTTCCCGGATGAGGAAATGGAGAATTGTCACCTTTAAATATACCCCATTTCGCTACAACCCGGTTACAAAAGAGTTAATATTCATTTCCCAGGCCACCGTAACCATCGATTATCAATTGGGAGATAGAAGCAGTAAAATAGAACTGGAACTTCAAGATCCGCTGATGGAAAAACGAGCTAAAAGACTGCTTATGAACTACGATGAGAGTTTGGGATGGTATAGGTATACAGGAGAAGGGGGTGAATGGCCTTCGCTGACCTATGATTATGTGATTGTTACCACCAATGCCATTGAAAGCGGCAGTACAAAACTAAGTGATTTTGTGACCTACTTGCAGGGTAAAGGATTTTCCCCGTTGGTTATAACAGAGGATGAATATGGTGGATTAATAGGGCAGGCCCCCAATGGGACAGCGGAGAAAATAAGAAAATGGCTGCAGGATAATTACATATCATACGGTATTAATTATGTATTATTAATCGGTAATCCTGATCCGGATGATCCCAGCTCCGGGAGCGATTCCGTCGGTGATATACCGATGAAGATGTGTTGGCCCAGGAGAGATTACAGCAGTTATAAAGAAGCTCCCACTGATTATTTCTTTGCCGATCTTACCGGGAACTGGGACCTGGATGGAGACGAATACTATGGGGAATGGAGCGATTTTACCGGTACCGGTGGTGTTGATTTTATGAATGAAGTATACGTTGGTAGAATCCCGGTCTACTCAGGCATAACTGACCTGGATTCTATATTGCAGAAAACAATGAATTACGGCAATTCAATCAGTAAATCCTGGAGGAGCAGCGCCTTATTGCCCATGAGTTTTTCCACCAGCACCTATGATGGTGCCCCACTGGCTGAGCAGATGAAAGATGATTATTTAACAGGTGCGGGTTATTTCACCTGGACCCAATATCAACAGGGTAGCGGTGCCTGTGGTTTGGATTCTATTTATCCCAGCGATGAGGAATTGCGTGGGGGCACGGTGGTCCGGGACCGGTGGGCAGCCAATGATTACGGATTGGTGTTATGGTGGGGGCACGGTTCGATATCCAGCGCTTCGGTAGGGTGCAGCGGCTGCTGGGATGGTACGCTGATGAACAGCTCATATGCATCTTCATTGGATAATAATCATCCCTCATTCGTTTACATGAACTCCTGCACCAACGGTTACCCTGAAAATTCCGGTAATCTCCAATACGCTGTGCTTAAAAATGGCGGTATTGGAACAGTAGGCGCTACAAGGGTATCATGGTTCAACACCGGGGTAGGTTACGGGCAGTTTGACGGCAGTACCACCAATTCGGGAATCGGTTATGAATTTGCCAGCCGGATAGTTGCCAATCAGCCGGGGGGAAATGCGCTTTACCATGCTAAATCCAGTATGACCCCCACCTCTAATACCCGTTTGATGAATTTTTACGATTTTAATCTTTATGGAGACCCGGCAATATCGATTGCAACTTATTTACAAAATTCCATAACCGTTACTTCCCCCAATGGGGGCGAGTATTGGCAAGTAGGTTCCACACAACATATCACCTGGTCCAGTACCGGAACAGTAGGAAATGTTAAAATTGAATATTCGATTAATAACGGCTCCTCCTGGACGGAAATTGCTGCATCCACTCCCAATGACGGCAGTTATGACTGGACTATACCGGATGATCCCTCGGATAATTGCCTGGTCCGGGTCAGTGAAATCGGCGGCCAGCCTGTGGATGTCAGTAATGCGGTATTTTCAATCGTTTACCCGGCTGAAATCACAATAACCACCCCCAATGGCGACGAAGATTGGCAAGTGGGTTCTATTCATGATATCACCTGGACCAGTACCGGCACCGTGGACAATGTAAAAATCGAATATTCGATTAACACTGGTGTTTCCTGGATAGAGATCCAGTCCTCCGTATCCAATGAAGGCAGTTATGAGTGGACAATACCGGATACTCCGTCCATCCATTGCCTGGTCCGGGTCAGTGACATCGATGGCTATCCCTCGGATGTCAGTGATGCTGTCTTTTCCATTTATTTACCGCCTTCTATTACCGTTACTTCCCCCAATGGTGGTGAAACCTGGGGAGTGGGGTCTTCGCATAGTATCACCTGGACCACTACCGGATTCGTAGGTAATGTAAAAATCGAATATTCGATTAATAGCGGGTCTTCCTGGATGGAGATTGTGTCTTCCACTCCCAATGACGGTAGTTATAACTGGACAATACCGGACACCCCCTCGGACAATTGCCTGGTCCGGGTCAGTGAAACCGACGGCGATCCCTATGATGTCAGCGATGAGGTATTTACAATTTATTTTCCACCTTCTATCACGGTTACCTCCCCCAATGGGGGTGAAACCTGGGAAGCCGGGTTTTCTTATCCTATCACCTGGACCAGCAGTGGCAGCGTAGGTAATGTAAAAATTGAGTATTCGATTAATAGTGGGGCCTCCTGGATAGAAGTGGTGTCATCCACACCCAATGACGGTAGTTATAACTGGACAATACCGGACAACCCCTCGGACACCTGCCTGGTCCGGGTCAGTGAAACAGATGGCCAGCCCTCAGATATTAGTGATGGACCGTTCACCATTTTTTTACCGTCTATCACCGTTATTTATCCCAATGGCAGGGAAAGCTTATCGGTCGGTTCCGCACATGAAATAACCTGGACCAGTACCGGGACAATCGCCAGTGTAATGATTGAATATTCCACGGATGGTGGAATAACGTGGAAGGTTATCGTCAATTCCACGAAAAATGACGGTAAATACAATTGGGTGGTTCCGGATGACCCCTCAGGCAGTTGCCTGGTGCGAATCGAAGGTATCGATAAAGATGGGGGCCCCTGGGATATTAGTAATGGGGAATTTTTTATCGAGCCTGTTAAATCTCCCGGGATAACCATCACGTCACCCAACGGCGGTGAAACCTTAAATGCCGGCTCAACACATAAGATAACCTGGACCAGCAGCGGCAAAATCGATAATGTAAAAATTGAGTGTTCCCTGGACAGCGGCACCTCATGGACGGAATTAATCACATCTACCCCTAACGATGGCAGTTATGTGTGGAATATAACGGGGGCCTCGTCGGAGACATGCCTGGTTCGGGTCAGTGATAGTGATGGAGAACCGTCAGACACCAGCGATGGGGTATTTTCGATTATTATACCGTCCGTTATTACTATCACTTCCCCCAATGGCGGAGAGATATTAAATGCCGGCTCAACCCATGAAGTAACCTGGACCAGTACCGGCGCGATAGACAATGTAACCATCGAATATTCTGTCAACAGCGGTAAAACGTGGCTACCTATCGTAAGCTCCGTACCCAATAACGGTGCCTTTAATTGGGCAATCCCCGGAAAACCGTCGGAGAATTGCTTGATACGGATTTGGGAAAACAGGTCGGATGGAGGTGCGTTGGATGTCAGTGACGCTGAATTTTCCATTAATGTGTCGCTATATTCATCCATCACCATCATCTCACCCAATGGTGGAGAAACCTTATACTGGGGGTCTACCCATGAAATAACCTGGACCAGCATGGGGACAACCGGTAATTTGATCATTGAATGTTCCACAGACAGCGGCAGTACCTGGAGGACTATCGTATGGTCAACAGCCGATGACGGCAGCTATGATTGGACAGTCCCGAATAATCCGTCGGAAGATTGTTTGATTCGGATTAGTGAGACGGACGGCGAGCCGGCGGATGAAAGCGACGATGTATTCAAAATATCCGGGGAAGCGAAACCCACTATCACGGTTATTTCTCCCAATGGTGGAGAAAACCTGGAAGTGGATTCGACGGTTGATANNTCCTGGGCAGATATTGTGAATTCTACAGCTAATGACGGTAGTTATAATTGGAACGTGCCGGATACGCCGTCGGAAAACTGCCTGGTGCGAATCAGCGGCAACGATGAGGATACATCCCCCTGGGATGTCAGTAATGCAGTATTTTCAATTGTCGCCCCCGGTTCTCCAACCATCACGGTTATATCTCCTAATGGCAGGGAAACGCTGACCGTAGGTTCCACTCATGAAATAACCTGGACCACTACAGGAGAGGTCGGTGATTTATCGATTGAGTTTTCCGTTGACAGTGGAATCTCCTGGACTATTATCGTGGAATCTACGGAAAATAACGGCAGTTACGACTGGAGGGTACCGGATACGCCGTCCAACAATTGCCTGGTGCGAATACGGGAAGGTTATGGAGATAACAGCCTCCAGGATACCAGTAATGCGGAATTCTCAATCGTTCCACCGCATGACCCGGTGATTACCGTCACTTTTCCCAACAGTGGCGAAATGTTGTATGCGGGTTACATGTATGAGATAACCTGGAGCGGTTCCCAAACCATTGACAATGTAAAAATCGAATATTCTACCGACAGCGGCGCCGATTGGATGGATATCATTGCCTCTACCCCAAACAATGGCAGTTATGCCTGGATTGTGCCGGAAGACCCCGCGGAGACATGCCTCATCCGGGTCAGTGATAGGGATGGCAGTCCCTCAGATGTCAGTGATGCCTTGTTTTCCATTGCTTTACCACCGACTATCACAGTTACATCCCCCAATGGCGGAGAAAGCTGGGAAGCCGGCTCTTCTTATCTTATCACCTGGACCACGACGGGTACGGTAGGTAATGTGGCCATTGACTATTCCACTGACAACGGCACCACCTGGACCGATATCGTCGAATCTACGGAAAACGACGGCAGTTACGAGTGGACGGCAGCGGACACGCCGTCGGACAATTGCCTGGTGCGAATCTGGGGGGGTGATACAGACCCCAGCCCGTCGGACAGCAGTGATGCGAAATTCTCAATCGTCCCCGGAACATTTGATGGTGGTCGTCAGGGATATGCATATGAAAGAACGCCAGACGTGTGGATTAAAATTCCAGGGGTTTTAATCACCTTTGTGAGTGAAGACGGCAGCGTCACCAAAAGCGTGACAACAAATGGGAGCGGATATTACAAGATTTCTTTAAGCCCGCAAAGGTATAGGGTTACGGCTAAACACCCGGATTACCATGATTATTCACCCACTGGTTTCGTTGTAGTAACCGGACCCGGTTATTCAACCTTTAACATATTTTTAACGAAAAAATAGGTGCCAAACCGGGAAGCATTAACGGAATTTAATTGAATTGCCGGTTACCCACTCACTTATACTTGATTTTTTTTCCATAATACCTTACCATTTGTTCTTAAAAATCTTTGTGCCTTTGTGCCTTAGTGGCAAAAAACAGGTGAAAAACCATGAAAGAAGACCTGGAACAATTTCTTAAGCAAAAAGTCGTATTAGACACCCGCTCCACATGGATATATATCGGTGTCCTGGAAAAGGTGACCGAAAGCTGCGCGGTATTGTCGGAAGTAGATGTCCATGAAAGCAGTGATACCTCCACATCCAAAGAATTCTATGTGCTGGAAAGCAAAACTACCGGCATCAAAGCCAACCGCTATTTGGTTTATGTCAACCTGGATTATGTGGTCAGTTTCTCCACACTTGACGATGTAAAACAATTTTAAAAACCACGAAGCCACGAAGCCCCGCGGCGCGGGGAGCCGCAGAAGGTCCTTCGGACCATCTCGAAGGCTTCCTTACCAAGAATCAACCCACTGATTAACCATTTTTGAAATTTACATGAATTGAAAAGAAAAAAGGGATGTTGTTTTAGACGTTTGGGGAAGCCTTCAACTTACTTTCTATTTTCTCTTTCTTTTTCTAATTTTTTTTGTTGACAAAATTGACTAACTGATATATCATAGTAGTGCAGTTAACTGATCTATTATAATAGAGCAGTTGAGGAAGCCATGAAAACAGAAAGCAAGGAATTTTTTGAGATCAAAGTGGATGTCAAATCGGCTTTACCCGTATATGAGCAGGTCAAGCGGGCCATAAAACTTGCCATACTTTCCGGTCGCCTGGCAGAAGGCCAGAAACTGATGTCACTGCGGGAACTGGCGTTGAAATTGGAAATCAACCCTAACACCATTATAAAAATCTACACCCAACTGGAAGTGGAAGGATTTATCTATTCGCGGCCCGGGGCCGGTTATTTTGTCAAATATGACAAAGAAAAAGTGAAAAAAGAAAAATACGAACTCTTTGAACAAGAGAGCCTGGATTACATCTCAAAAGCAATTGAACTGGGATATTCCTTTGATGATATTCTGAAAATAATGAGAAAATATTTCAATCGAAGCAGCGATAACCCATTAAAGGAAGATCCAGGCACAGAAGCCGAAAACAGGAGGAAGTAAATGATTAAAATCAGGAATTTACACTTTAGCTATGGCAAACAAAAGATTTATAAAGGGTTTAACCTGGATATTGCGGAAAAGGAGGTGACCTTGATCACCGGCATTAACGGGGTGGGCAAAAGCACGCTGCTGCGTCTTATTGCCGGTGTTCTCAAACCCGCTTCCGGTGAGATTCGTTTTCATGAGACAATGGGAAAAGACCCCCGGCGAACCATTGGTTTTATCTCGGACTCCCTGAGCCTCTACGAGAGTTTGACCGTTAGCCAGGCCATTGATTTTCACCGGTCGGTTTATAAGATTAAACGGTTTGACGATACCCTGTTAAAACGAACCAAAGTCGGCCTTCACCAGAAAATAAAAGAACTCTCCTCGGGTCAGCGGGTTATTTTTCACTTGAACCTGATATTATCCACTGATCCCAAACTACTGCTCATCGACGAGATTATCCACTCCATTGATGTTTACCTCAGGGGAATTTTTCTCAAAGAGGTTATAAAACTACTTTCGGAAAAGGATATCACCATCGTTTTTGTCAACCTCAATTTCCGCGATATTGAAAACATCGTGGACCGGGTTATCCTGTTAAAAGACGGGGAAATTGCCGTTGATGAGCAAATCGATGCCTTAAAATCAAAAGTCAAGAAAATAACCACCCATGTTTTGCCGGAAGGGATGCCGGTGCTTTTCCAGGTGGACTATACCGATCATGTCGAATATTTTATCTATCCCTTTAAAGAAGAGTTTAGAGACCAGGTGAACGGTGAAGTGGTGGACCTTGATCTGACTGCTGTGGTCAATGCCTTTATTGGCGGAGAATATACTTGAATCGGGAGGCAATCGTGCTAAAAAAAGAATTTATAGATACATTAAAAGTAATGCTGCAATGCCTGATGCTGCTGCTGGCGGTTCCTATTTTCAAGCTCCTGGATTGGCATTTCTTTCATGGGCAGTGGGAGATATCGGGAATATGGGAACCGATTGTGACGGGTATCATCATCATTTTTGCTGCCTATTCCGGGGCAGCGGTTTTTCGCGCGGAAAAAAAAGACAGGTCCCTCGAGTACCTGTTGTCTTTACCGGTATCCAGGTGGAAAATCTTTTCCGTCAAAGTGATACCCCGGGTACTGGTGCTGCTGTTGATGATCGCAGCGGCGGGAATATTAAATATATTCAAAAATGCCCTGGTGGATGGAATCAGTATGGTGATTCTTTTTCTAACCGGCCTGTTCATCAGCCTTGCCGTTGAGTCGCTGCTGAGTGCCATAATGGGGGTATTGGCCGTAAACCTTTTCCTGTACTATGCCTCTCTTATCATGAGTTATATTACCATAGAATACGGGTTATTGGGCAGCACCGAGCCGTTGTTCTGGTTTTCGCAATTACTGCCGGCCGCCCTGTTATTGTTCCCGTTGGCAGCAGCGTTTGCTTTAACCTTAAAAAACCTTGATGTGAAATCCCTTAAATGGCACGTCAAACCCTACCTGGTCATTGCGCTGCCTTCGGTTTTACTTTTGGTCTCCTTTATCCTGGTGTTTTTAAAAGACTATTTAACCTGGATACGAAAATAGGCGAAAAGAAAAAGGAGTGAAGCAAGACATGAATCGAATAATAAAATTAATAATCATATTACTTGCGGCGCTGTGGGTCTGGCTGTCGGCAGGATGCGGCAGCGGGATTTACCGGGCGGTTGACAGCGGGGACCTGGAAACCGTCGTCATGATGCTGGAAAAAGACCCCGATGCCCTTCATGCCCGGGATGAAAAAGGGTATTCACTGCTGCACCGGGCCGCCCTGGAGGGTCAAAAAGAAATGGTAGAATTACTGGTCTCCAGGGGGGCGGTGGTGGATGAATGGACCCGGGACGGGAATACGGTCACCCCCCTGCATCTGGCAGCAGATCAAGGCCACAAAGATATTGTCCGGTTGTTGATTGAAAAAGGGGCCGACGTAAATCGGATCGCCAGGGGTAATTATTTTCGCTGGACCCCCCTGGCGTTTGCTTCGGTAAAAGGCCATAAAGACGTGGTTCAATTGTTGATTCAAAAGGGCGCAAATGTAAAGCCGGGAGGAAAAAGCAGGATAAATCCCCTCCTGTTCGCGGTTTATAAAGGTCATAAAGATATCGTCGAACTCCTGTTAGCAAACGGCGCGGAACTGGGTTTGAAGGACCGGCAGAAATGGGGGCTGCTCCATGAAGCCGTATACGAGGGTCACCAGGATGTGGCTGAATTCTTGATAAAAAAAGGGCTGGACCCGGATCAGCGGGACTCCAGGGGTAAAACCCCTTTGCATGTTATCATTTACTGGAAAAGGGAACGGGTGGATATTGTGCGGCTGCTCCTGGATAGTGGAGCGGATGTCAATGCTGTCACCGACGGAGGCAGCACGCCGTTACATTTTGCGGCTTCCTTCGGTTTTGAGAAATGTGTGGCACTGCTGCTGGAAAGGGGAGCAGCCCTGGATCTAAAAAACGATCGCGGCCGAACGCCGCTGGTTCTGGCTGACCGAAGTGGGAAAAAAACTGTGGTCCGGCTGCTGCTGTCACTGCATACGGCAAGCCGGAAAGGAGACCTGGCCGCGGTGTCGTCACTGCTGGAAAAATATCCCCAATTGATTCACCTCGGGGACCTGGAAGGTAAAACACCACTGTATCATGCCGCTGCCAATAACCATATTAAAATAGCGGAATTGCTGATTGCCCATGGGGCCAATGTCAATGCAAAAAGTAAATATAAACGCATCGAGCTGCTGCACGGCGTGATAGCCAAACTCCTGGTCCCCAGGGTAGGAAGAATTAAAATGGTAACCGATCAAAACACACCCCTCAGTATCGCCAATAAAAAGGGATACAAAGAAATGGCCCAATTACTGGAAGCGCACGGGGCATTGCCCAACCGGAAAGAAAAAGGAGGACCCGATGCTTAAAAAAGAATTCAGGGATACATTAATGATACTGCTGCAGAGTTCGATACTGCTCCTGTCGATTCCCATTATCATGATGCTGTCTTTAGTACTCGATACCAACATCCCCTTCCACCACTTATTAAGCGCCGCATCCTTTATAACGGTATTGGCCTTTACCGGGTACTCCGGGTTGGCCATGTTCCAATCGGAAAGAAAAGATAAAGGATTTGAGTACCTGCTGACCTTGCCCCTGTCAAAGTTAAAACTGTTGATTTTCAAAATGCTGCCGCGATTATCGGTTCTCGTCTTCATCGGCGGCATTTATGCTCTTTTAGCTAACGTCGGCAATGTAAAGAATTATTTCATTGCCCTGTTGATTTTCCACCTGGCAGCGGCGTTCCTCAGCCTGGCATTTCAATCGTTATTCCCCGGGGTTGTCGCTGTGATATTGTTGGCCTTCTTATTCACCCTTTACAATAGATTTCTCAGTTATATGTATCAGCAAATAAAGGAATTGGCCTTCAATCCCTTTTCCATGGTTTCACCTTATATTTTGGCGTCGTTCCTGCTGTTGGTCCCCCTGGGAATTTCATTTTTCCTGGCTTTAAAAAACCTGGATCTAAAACCCTATACCTATTCTATCCGGCCTTACCTGTTTATCGCCTTACCGGTTATTCTTCTCCAGGCCATTTTCATCGCTGTGTATTATGATAAATTTGTCAGGTTGTAGGTGCAGGCACCGGTTGCCTCCGGCGGCCAGGGGGCTTTTTTGAAAAATCGCCCCCTGGACCCCCAAAAAACTTTTTATTAGGGTTTTCAAGAACCTTATCAAAAGCTTTTGCGGATGTTTCCCGGGATTAGGGGGCAGTTTTACTCACTTTCGGATTTATCATCACGGTAATAAACAACATGTTTTATGTGAAATTATCCGTTCACTTTCTCAAAGCGGAAATCGCAGCAGGTATCCCCTTTGGCTAAGGCTTTTGTCCTGGTGTATTTTATGCCCAGCTCTTTATCCCAGGTAGAGAAGAGAAGATCATCCCAATGGCATACCGATAACGCGGATTCTTTCTCCTCTACCAGTTCGGAGATCTTATCAAACGCACAATAAAGGCAGTTGATGTGCAGGACGTTTTCGGAATCTTCTGCAATCTCATACTCAAAAATTTTGGCACCTTTATTGGCCTTCCAATACTCGATAATCCATTCTTTCAGAGCTGCAAAGGGATCATCGCATTTTAACAGGTCTTCCGCCGACGGCAGCATATGGGAGAGCCCCTCTAAGGATGTAGCATAAGCTAGTTCTTTATCGATTTCAAGGGCCTTCTCCATTCCCACAACTTTTGATAATGCAGAGAAATAAGCGGCTTTTCTCACTACCGTCATAATAAACCGATCATCTTTTAATCCTTTTTCTTTGACTTCAAATAAATTGACATAGAGAAATCGCTTCCTCTCTTTACGCATGATACGCGCCATTTTTAAGCGTTTGAAAAATCCCATATGTTTCTTTGAGATTTTGAATGACGTATCGTGCATCCTTTGTTGAACTTCCATGGGGACGGTCTTGTTCATTTCCGCAAGGGGTTTGCCGTAGTTTTTTAGCTCAAAAGCCTTCATTTATTCGTTCTCCTGCAATTACATACTGAATACGTTTAAACTGAATAAGTGATAAATTCTGATTTCATTACTATTTATATAAAAAAAATCAGAAGAATACAAGCTCTTTTGCAATTTTAATTGTCTGAATACCCGGTTGAATTGATACAAAGTGATACAAAGCATATTTTAGATATTTTTCAGTAGTTTTAAAAATGCTAATATAAAAGGATTTTTGCAAATTCCAGGAAATTTTTATTTTTTTGTTGTATTAATACAAAACTTATATTATAATATTGTATTAATACAAAGGAGGTTGTCGGTTATGCTGAAAATTGACTTTAATTCTCCGCTGCCGATTTACGAGCAGTTGGTGCATGAGATTGGGATGAAAATCCAGGCGAAGGAACTGGAACCGGGAGATGCACTTCCGACTATCCGGACCCTGGCTTCGCAGCTCGATGTTGCTATTAATACAGTAGCACGGGCATACCAGGAACTGGAGCGGTTAAACCTGATTGAAAGCAAAGGCCGCAAGGGAAGTTTCGTAAAAGAAGCAATCCCCTCAGCGGCGCTTTCCGATGACGACTCCAGGATATTCAAAGAACCGATTCTAAGACTAATTCAAAAAGGCTTGAGCCGAAAAGAAATCGAAAATATTTTCAAATACAACTTAAGTCAGATTTTCGATTGATATGGATTAAACAAATAAGGAGGTTATTATGGACCATGGACAAGGAAATGGACAGATAAACTTTTTAGTCATGTTTATTATTAATGTGGGTATATTATGGGGCTTTATGTTGGTGGTTTACCTTTATCAATCCAGCCGGTCAATACTGGAAAAGAAAGGTTACAATGAGGAGTATATGGGGTTTATAAGAAAGGACAGTTTGCAGAGATTTTTGGGGATTACCATTGTTGTGCCGCTGTTGGAACTGTTTGCTGCCTTAATTGTGTGGTTGATCGTGGGTGAGCTGAGAACTGAAAGGCATCTTGCTTATGTGATGCTTGTTTTTTTCTTGTGTGTGATACCTTTCCCGGTTATGGATGCAAGACGCACCAGGAAAAAATATAAAGAATTGGCCGTTAAGACAAAATCCGAAGTTTTGGTGGACCTGAACTTTCAAACACTTCACCTGGTATTTAAACCTTCCATTGAGATAATTGCCGGCATCTTTTACCTGTTGTATTTTATATTATTTTTGCAGCCGCTTCACCCGGCGATGATCCACCTGGCGATTCTCTGGTTTTTGTACTCTTCCGCCAGGTTTACCAGGCATTGGGTGCGGCCGTTATTAAAGGATGGATATTTTTTTATGTTTATCTTATTGGTAATTAATCATTTGCTTCTTTTATATCACCTGGTAAGGGAAATTTTTAGAGCGAATCAACATGGACATCTCCATATGGATTCGCTGGCGAATTTCCTGGGGGGGATGCTGGCGGCTGTGCTGGTAGCAAAACTTGTTTATTACCTGGCAAATTTTCCCAGGTTTAAGCGTGAAATCTCCGGGAGAGAAAACGTATAAAAAAGTATACCAATATACAGATGGAGGTAAAAATGAAAAGTAAGACGTATCATTATTTAATCGGCGGATTCATTGTAATCGTCATGCTGCTGACGCTCAATGGAAATTGTTCGAACCGGGAAAAGCCTTCCGGCCATATTTTATCAAATCTTGAGGATGAGGCTGCGTTTACGCTTTATGTCCGGGAAACGCCAATAGGAACCATTGTCAATTCCATCGATAAGAAAGGAAATTACCATCGCAAGATGAGGATAGCCGCGGCAGGGCAAGAAGTGGAAATGACCATGGACATCACACCGGATAAGTACGGCGACTGGAAAAGGATCAACATTGTGAACCCGATGTTTGCAACCATTCATGTTCAACGGGAAGGGAACCGGGCCTGCTACCGAATGATGGGCCAGAAGAAGTGTGTTAAGATACCGGAAGACTATGTGTTTTACGATGACTTTGGCAACCTTTTTGAGAGTGTCATGCTGAAAAAATATGATATGGTAAAAAAAGGAAAACAGACCTTTCAACGATTTCGCATCCCTGAAGAAATTTCTATGCCTGGCAGCCAGATCCGGGTGGAACTGGAATTTATGGGAGAAAAAAGGAAAAAGATAAAGGATAAGGGATGGGAATTTTTGCTATTCAATTACAAACTCCTGGGCACCAATGTGGAGTATTGGGTGGGCAAGGATTTTAAGATTTATATGATTCATGCACCGGTTCAGTATGCGGTTTCGGTGCGGGAAGGTTTTGAAGAGCTTCTTCCTTTCAAAACCGGCACCTCTGTGCTTGCTGAGCGGAAAAGAAACATAACGATTCCCATGAGGGATGGAGTTAAGCTTTCCACAGACCTTTATTTTCCCGACAGCAAAGAAGAAAAATACCCGGTTATTTTAATCCGAACACCTTACAAAAAAGAAATGAATGAATTGGATGGGTTCGAATGGGCGAAAAACGGTTATGTGTGTGCTATCCAGGATGTGCGCGGCCGGTTTGCCTCGGGAGGGGAGTGGGAACCCTTTGTCAATGAAGCACAGGATGGGTACGACACCATCGAGTGGCTGGCTGCACAGGAATGGTGCAGCGGCAAAGTGGGAATGATCGGGGGTTCATACCTGGGCTGGGTTCAACTGCAGGCGGCGGTGCAAAAACCACCCCACCTGGTTACCATTATTCCCAATGTGGTCCCACCGGACCCATTTTTTAATATTCCTTACGAATACGGTTCCTTCTTTACCCTGGGCGCATTGTGGTGGGTGGAAGTGGTGGAAACCGAGGCAACGGCCGACATTTCCGGTAAGCGGCTTATCGACACATTTAAAGGAATAGAAGAAAATGTTCTTAAAAGTCTGCCGGTGGTTGACCTGGATAAAAAAGTATTCGGCAAAGAAAAGAGCTATTGGCGGAAATGGGTCCGGCACAATACCAATGACAGCTACTGGGAAAGAGCCAATTACCTGGATAAACTGGAGGAGTTGGATATCCCCGTTTTTCTTCAATCCGGGTGGTTTGATGGGGACGCTATCGGCACAAAACTGAGTTACCTGCGTTTAAAGCATTCAAAAAATAAAAGCATTAAAATGATTGTGGGGCCGTGGGGTCATTCGGACCTGGCTGCCACGCAGGTTGTCGGTCAGGATATGGGCGAAGAGGCGGGTATCGATCTTCTGAAGCTGTATCGCCGCTGGTTTGACTACTGGCTTAAAGGGATCGATACGAAAATCCTGGAGGAACCCCTGGTTCAACTGTATGCCATGAATACCAATAAATGGCTGAAAGCAGATACGTATCCGCTTCCGGGCACCCGGTTTACTCCGTTTTATTTAACTAGCGGCAGCGGCGCCAATACCTTAGACGGTGATGGACGATTGCAGCGGCAAGTACCGGTGAATGGAAAAGACTATGACGAATATGAATATAACCCGGGGGACCCGACACCCGGGCCTATGGGTATTTGCAGGACAAAAGGACAGGATTCTTATGTCAACCTGCTTAAATCCCGAAACGATATACTGGTCTATAATAGTGAACAGATGGAGGAACCCTTAACCATTGTCGGCCCGCTTTCTGT
The DNA here is from genome assembly GCA_011772425.1 of Candidatus Aminicenantota bacterium. Taxonomy (GTDB): domain Bacteria; phylum Acidobacteriota; class Aminicenantia; order UBA2199; family UBA2199; genus JAKAGC01. The sequence continues at coordinate 4,709 of WVZO01000135.1, read as the reverse complement.
TGTCCTTTATGCCTCTTCATCCGCCCCGGATACCGACTGGTTTGTTTCATTTGAGATTATTAAGCCGGATGGAGAGGCAATCCCTTTATGCAAAGGAACCATCCGCGCCCGTTTCAGGAATTCTTTCGAAAAACCGGAAATGCTGGAAAAAGATAAAATCTATAAATATACCATCGACTTATGGCACGCGGGTATCACCCTGGAAAAAGGTTCGGTTATACGCATAGATATTACATCCGCTTTTTTCCCCTGGTTTTCACTTAATTTGAACACCGGCGGCCATAATGAAATGGAAAGCAAATATGTGAGCGCAACACAGAGAATCTATCACAACAACGAGTATCCTTCCCACCTGCTTCTCCCTGTGGTGAAATTGCATGATTAGATCTAGGATGGAATAAAAAGAAAGGGCACGGCACTTGAATGCCGTGCCCTTTTTTCCTCTTAATTAAATTTTTTTATCTTCCTGCCTCCTTTCCGATAATCTCCTTCATTTTCTTTTGATTCTTGGGTTTGGTCATTTATACTTCCCGCTCCCCTGGAAAATAGCTATTTGGGGAAAATGTGTGTTTGTATGAGGGAACGGCCATAAATCGTCATCCGTCGTTGAATTCAATCCATTTTCCTTCTCAAAATGATCAATGGCCGTTACGTTTTTTGTTTTTGTTATTGCTTCCTTTCCACTCTCCTTACCATATGGCTTGTTGGCGTATAATTGAAGAATGAACACCAACAGCAAAATGAAAATCAAAATAACGACCAATTTCTTCATTGTTGCCTCCTTTGTTTTGGTCTGTACCATTGTGCTATAATGATAGTACAATATTACGGTTTTGTCAACTATTATCACCAAGAAAAAAAAGTTATTTTTTAACTTATTGAGAACCTTTGATAATTATGATTGTTTATGGGTTTCCAGGATTCTGCAGGCGACAGCCCGGGGGAACGGCTGAATTATGAATTGTTAATTGTTAATTGTTAATTTTTAATTGTTAATTAAGCTGGGCAGCCAGAGGTAATAGATACCGGTTTTTAAGGAAGGTAAAAGATTTTCAAAGGCTTTGATCTCTACCGTAAAGGGATTGCCCTGTGCTGCTGTGTTGGCGTAGATGTTGGTTTTCCTCAGGGGATGATAGGTATAGGCAATCACATTGGCATCCCGGATACGCGCCAGTGACAGTGTCTTTTTGTATGCATCGTCAAAGTAGCCAATACCGTCGATGAGTTTTAATTTAAGGGCTTTTTGGGCGAGATACACACGGCCGTCGGCAATTTTTTCGATTTCCTCCATAGAAAGGAGGGTTTTACCATTCCTGTTCCTGTTCTTGTAAACCACCTGGAGGAAATTTTTATAAAAGGTATCCAGCATGTCCTGGAAATATTCTCTCTCATCCTGCGTTAGTTCTTTGAGTGGGCTGCCCGCATCCTTCATTTTCCCGGATTTTATGATATTTGCTTTAATCCCCACTTTATCCAACACCTTGGCAAAGCTGGGTAGAATGGCGATTACGCCGATACTGCCGGTGACAGTGGTGGGATGCGCCATGATAAAATCGCAGCCGCAGGCCACATAATAACCGCCGGAAGCCGCCACTCCCATCATCAAAGCTACCACCGGGATACCGCTTTCTTCCTTAAACCGTAAAATCTCGTTGTAAACAATATCGCTGGCAGTACCTTCGCCCCCCGGTGTATCCAGCCTTAGGATAATACCCCGAACCAACGGGTCCTCTGAGGCATTTTTCAAGCGGTAATATATATGGGACACTATATCCCCCTCGCGGTTGAGTATCCCGGGATCCTGACGGATGCCAATAGGACCGTTCAAATCAATCAACAGGATTTTTTCTTTTGTTTTGCTTTTACTCTTTATCAGCACCACTTCCTGGATTTGATCCTTTCCCATAAAATCCAGGTGAATATGAGGGGAGCACCCGGGGTATATCAGTATCATTATAATTATAAAGATAACCATTGAAATAAGTTTCATTTTTATTCTCCTGAAATAACCATTTTGAATTTGGCGTTTTTAACCACCAATGGCTTACTGAAAAAGTCGCTGTGATATTTATTTTCAAGGTAAAGTTTTGTTTGGTCGCAATAAAACGGGCTGGCAGGGATACCCGACGTTCCAGTAGGAATAACTGTTTGGGATTCATCCCAGTTGGCAGTGGAATAAATGTGACGATGAGACGCACCGTAATCGGAGACAAAGGGATTCCTGAAGGAATACGAATAGGGACAAACCGTATGGAAACTGCCTCCTACTTCAAAGGGACCACGATTGAATTTGAAGAGCGTATCCAGCAGCTTTATTCTCCCCAGGGGATGTCCCAAAATCAGCTTATGTATTTTTCCCCACTGCCACTTGTCAGGATTGCTGCCCAGCTTCGCTTGCAGCAGCCGGATGGTTTCTTTAAAGCTGGTTCGAATCCAATCGTTAAAGGTTTCTTTTTTTTCTGTATTGATATCATCACACCATTTACATTGGGTATCCTTATTTTTCCAGGTATTGACCATCAGGTTGCGAATGAGTGTTTTATCACCCAGGTATCTCCTGTAAAGGGTTTCGCCCAACTCGTCCTTCACCAGGTTCTTTACCATTACCATGTACATGTGTTCAAAAATGGTTGCCGCCGTGCTTTCCTTTGACAAAACTCCATTCCAGGTGGACAGTCTGGCCAGAGCTTCTCTTTCATCTTCATTTAAATCAGCGGATTCCTTTAGAATTATAATAATATCAGCCAGGAACCGTTCCACATGTTTGGATTTAAAATCTCCATGCATCCGTTTGAAATCGTCAATCGATAGTTGTTTTACTTTTGCCAACATCTCCCGGATGCGGTTGATGCGGTCCGGTACATAGAACCAATGGCTGATATAGTAGGGGTAATCATCGTTTACCGATTTGTTATTTGCGGAAGATACATGTCCCTTTTCCGGGTTAAAAGAGTAGGGAAGTTCTTCAAAGGGGACAATGCCTTTCCAGTCGTATTGGTCGGTTTCTCCTGGTGCCATAGAAATGCCGTTTCCTTCCCGTATGGGAATACCGGCACAAATTTGCAAACCGATATTGCCATCGACATCGGCATATACGATGTTCTGGCTGATGGCAGTAAAGGTTTTGACCGCGTTTCGGAAATCCTCCCAGTTTTTGGCCCGGTTTAACAAATAAACCGATCTCAATTCATTGCTGTATTCGTTGCCCATCCAGCGCATGGAAATCGCCTTTTCTTTGATCCCTTTAAATTGAGAAACGATGGGGCCGCGGTGAGTAAATTTCAGTTCTTTTTGCACGGGATTTCCACCTCGAATCTTAATGGTTTCGTTCCGTATCTCCATGTGGTGCCATTCCCCATTGAAGCGGTATTGGTCCGGGTTAGCCGGGTTGATTTTTTCCAAATAAAAATCCATATCGTCCAACATGACATTGGTCATACCCCAGGCAATAAAATGGTTGTGGCCGGCAACGACAAAGGGTTGGCCCGGCAGTACCACGCCGGTGACATTCAACGTTTCTTTGCCATCGCTTTCCACCACCTGGTGCATCTGGTACCAGATACCTGGGGCAAACAGTCCCAGGTGCATATCGTTGGCTAAGACCGGTTTACCCGTGACGCTTTTTTTCCCGGAAACCGCCCAGTTGTTGCTGCCGTTAAACACCACCAGGCCCAGGTCAGCCAGTTTTTGAGTTTCCTCCAGCAGGCAGGCCTGCAAGTCAGGTTCGGACGTTTTGCTTGCAGGAAGTGAAAAATCAGGGAAAATAGAGGTTTCATGTATCGAGATATTAGGAATCATTTCTTTAAATTTATCCGGTTCTACTTTTTGAGCAAGTTGATAAAGTAAAACCTCTGATGCCCAGGGTACGGTTAAATCCCAGGCCATATAACCCACCAGGTTCACGGAATGAATTACCTCCCATTTTTCAGGCACATATCCCAGGATGGAAAACTCAGGCGGTAACTTGTTTTTATTTTTATCGATATATTGATTGACGCCGTCTGCAAACGCTTCCAGGAGTATTAGAATAGTTTTATCGGTTTTTGACAGGATTAATTTTGATTTATCTGTAATACGCAGGGCACGCATTAATAGGTCGGTATTTACCAGGTCTTTGCCAAAGATTTCAGATAGGCGTCCTGTGGTGACCCGCCGCATCAAGTCCATTTGCCACAAACGGTCTTGTGCCATCACGTAGCCCACTGCCCGGTACAGGTCTTCTTCATTTTTCCCATAGACATGGGGAACAGCAAACGGGTCACGGTAAACCGTAACTGTTTCTTTCATGTGTTGGAGTTTTACATCCCGGTTATAATCCGGGATGCCTTTGGTGGCCAGGTGGCGTACATAGAGATATCCTGCAATAATCGCCAGGATGATTACAATAACCAGACCGATAAGAATTTTTTTAAATAATTTCATTTGAATTTTCCTTAAATGTAAAAAGGAATTTTAAAGGAAATAGTTTTACATTTCAATAGATGGAGTGCTTTTTACAGCGATAATAATTTTAGCCACGAAGGTACACGAAGGAGCACAAAGATTACACATCCCGGCTGCTGCGCAGCCACCCCTCTCAAGAGGGGATTTATTGGGCTAAATGTGGTACGATGGTTGAAGCCATGTAACACAGGCTGACCGTGTATGAAAAGTTTTGCGGGGGTCCAGGGGGTGGTTTTTCAAAAGAACCCCCTGGCCGCCGGAGGCAA
>WVZO01000233.1:20352-21161 GCA_011772425.1 Candidatus Aminicenantota bacterium | reverse complement strand
TCAGTTATAATGAGGTGGAGTAGAATTAGGTTAAAAAAAATAGCCTTATCTTAGTGCCATTCTTGCCTGTCACCTTTTTATTTTTATGTTTCTTTTCGCCGCAGGCGTTTTAAATCCGCCTTCAGGGTACAGTATCCATTTTTCATTAAAATATTTTTTCATTTTTTCTTTTTCATTCATCAATCTCCGCTCCATATCGACGCATAAGGTTCTTGCTTTCTGCGGATAAATCGCTGTCCGGGTGCAGGTTTTTAAAGGAACACCCCTGGATTAATAGACCAGGTACATTAATCAACTCCCGTTCCTCCTGGCCTGAGGTATCCAAGATATAGATTTTATTTTCTTTAGTTTTTAGTTTTATATTGGTATCATTGGTTGGGTATCCGATGATTATGGGATTATCTTTTTGCTTATGGGTTTTAAGGCATTTACCGGTATTCACATCCCACTCTTTGATAGTGCCATCCAGGGAATCGGAAAGGATTCTTTTCCCATCCTTGCTGTACTCAGCTTTATTTACTGATTTCTTATGCCCTGTCATAGTTTTTATACATTCGCCCGTTCCCACGTCCCACTCTTTGATGGTTTTATCATATGAAAAAGAAAGGATTTTTTCCCCATCCGGACTGTATAACGCACCGTTTACTTCCATCATATGCCCTGCCAGGGTTTTCAAACATTCTCCAGTAGCCGCGTCCCATTCTTTGACAGTTTTATCATAAGAAGCAGAAAGGATTTTTTTACCATCCGGACTGTGCAAGGCGCTACTTACAAATGACGTATGTCCGGCCAGGACTTTCACACATACT